>JBAZBG010000209.1:0-5126 GCA_041671585.1 Arenimonas sp.
GTTGCTGAAATGTTGGAGCGGCTTCAGCCGCGATTGCTTGCCAAACTGCAACAGCAATCGCGGCTAAAGCCGCTCCTACACATGCCGGACTTTGGCGATCGCGGCTGAGGCCGCTCCTACATGTCGAACTTTTGCACGGCCAGGCCGCGGTCCTTGTAGTGCTTCCAGCGTTCCCGCAGCGGGCCGCGGGCGCTCTCGTCGGCGGGCACGACTTCCAGTATCCGGGCGCAATCGCCGGTCACCGGTTCGTTGCGCAGGTTGATCACCAACGGCCGCATCGGCGCCTGCATTTCCGGCGGCACGATCAGGACCGGCGTGATGTCGTCGTCCTCGTCGGTGCCGGCGATCTGATGCGGGATATACGCATCCGGATCGAACTCCCAGAGCAACTCGTCGAGCACTTCCGCCTGTGCCGCCGACGCGGCGAAGATCAGCAGCGGCTGGCCGCTGTCGCTGGCCTTGCGCGCCAACTCGCAAACCAGCAGCAGCGGCTTGTCCAGGAAGCGCGGCTTGGCAATCAGGTAGAAGTCGGCGCGCGCCATCGCGGCTGGCTCAGGCGCAGCGGTCCAGCAGCCACTGGCTGAGCAGACCCACCGGCCGGCCGTTGGCCATGCCCTTGCGGCCCTCGTCCCAGGCCGTGCCGGCGATGTCCAGGTGCGCCCAGCGCTGGCCTTCGGTGAAGCGCGACAGGAAGCAGCCGGCCGTGATTGCGCCAGCACCTTTGCCGCCGATGTTGTAGATGTCGGCAAATGCCGACTCGATCAGCGTTTGGTATTCATCCCACAAGGGCAGGCGCCAGGCGCGGTCGAACACGGCTTCGCCGGCATTGGAAAGTTCTGTCGCCAGGTCGTCATGTTTGCTCATCAGGCCGTGGGCGTACTTGCCAAGCGCGATCACGCAGGCGCCGGTCAGCGTGGCCACATCGACCGTGGCCTGCGGTTCGAAGCGTTGCGTATAGGTCAGCGCATCGCACAACACCAGCCGACCTTCGGCATCGGTATTGCCGACCTCGATGGTCTTGCCGCTCATCGAGGTCAGCACGTCGCTGGGCCGGTAAGCATCGGCATCGGGCATGTTCTCGACGGCCGCGACCACGGTCACCAGGTTGAGCGGCAACTTCATGCGCGCGCAGGCCAGGAACGTGCCGATCACGGTGGCCGCGCCGCACATGTCGAACTTCATTTCCTCGATGCCGCCTTGCGTCTTCAGGTTGATGCCGCCGGTATCGAAGGTGATGCCCTTGCCGACCAGCGCGAACGGCTTGGCTTCGCCTGCGCCCGTATAGCGCAACACGATCAACCGTGGCGGATTGGCCGAGCCGCGCCCCACCGCCAGCAACGAGCCCATGCCGAGCAGTTCCATCTGGGCGCGTTCGAGCACCTCGCAGCTGACGTTGTCGTGGTCGGCGGCAAGCTTGGTTGCCTGCTCGGCCAGGTAGCCGGGGTTGCAGATGTTCGGTGGCAGGTTGCCCAGCTCGCGCGCGAGCTGTACGCCCGATGCGATCGCGGCGCCGCGCTGCAGCTCCGCGGCAAGCGCGGCCGGGTCGGCCGAGAAGGCGATGCTGCTCAGCGTCACTTCCGGCGTCTTGCTGCGGGTGGCGGTGTATTCGTAGGCAGCGTGGTCGGCGCTGATCACCGCCTGGCGCAGGTTCCAGCCGGCATCGCGACCCTTGACCGGCAATTCGGTCAGCGTGACCAGGGCATTCTTGACCGGACCGCTGCGCAATGCGCGCACGGCGTCAGCGACGGCCTTGAGGTATTGCGGCACGGCAAACTTGCCGCGCTCGCCAAGTCCCACGGTCAATACGCGCGCAGTCTTCACGCCCGGCAGGTCCTGCAACAGGGCGGTGCGACCGGTCTTGCCGGAGACATCGCCACGGGCGACCAGGGCGGCCAACCGACCGCCGCTGGCGCCATCGAGCGCTTGCGCAGCGGCGCTCAAGCCGTTGTCGGCGTAGATGCCCACCACCACGCAATCAACGTCGGCAGCGGATGGGTCGAGCAGGTTTAGCTTAAATTCGAGGGCCATGCAGGGAATTCCGTACAATTGGGTGGTTGGCGGCGCATCGGCACCGCGCGAGACCTCACAGTCTAAATCAAGCGACCCTCACTTCATGCCAAATCCGCCCGCATGCTCCTGATCGAACGGCATCTTCTGCGCCAATTTGCCGAAAGCGTGGCGGCCGTCGCGCTGATCCTGCTGCTGGTCACCCTGGGCGCACTGTTCGCCGACCTGATCTCGGAGATTGCCAAGGGCAAGGTTCCGGCGGGTCTGCTGCTGTCACAGTTGGGACTGCGTTCGATCCGCTTCCTCACCCTGGTGCTGCCGCTGGCCCTGTTCCTGGGTCTGCTGTTGGCGATCGGGCGCATGTACGCGGAGAGCGAGATGGCCGTGCTGGCATCGGTCGGAATCGGCCCACAGCGGCTCTGGCGGCCATTGGTCTGGGTCTGCCTGCCGATCATGCTGGTGGTCGGCCTGGCGTCCCTGTGGCTCGCTCCGTTCGCCGCGCACCGGGCCAAGGAAATGATCGAAGTTGCCAATCGTTCGTTCCTGATCGCCGGTCTGGAGCCCGGGCGCTTCGTTGAGCTGCCCGGCAAGGGCGGCGTGCTCTATGTCACCGAGCTGACCCCGGACGGCACCCATTTCCAGCAATTGTTCGTGCAGCGGGAAAACCAGGGCCGGCTGGATATCGTCACCGCGCATGAGGGCAGCTTGAACCTGATCGGCGAGACTGAACGCTACCTGCGCCTGAAGGACGGCTTCCGGGTCGAAGGAGCGCTGGGCGCCAAGGATTTCCGGATGATGCGTTTCGAGCACAACGATGTCCGGGTTCCGGACCGGGAAAATACCGATCGCCCGGATGACCTGTCGTCCAACTCCACGGCCGAGCTGATCGCCCTGCGCAAGCCGCTGGCCTGGGCGGAGCTGCACTGGCGGCTGGCCATGCCGCTGTTCGTCGGCATCCTGGCTTTGTTCGCCATGCCCCTGGCGCGTAGCGAACCGCGGCAACCGCAGTACGGCCTGGTCCTGTTTGCGTTGCTGGTCTACCTGGTCGGCATGATGCTGCTGCTGCTTGGAACCGGATTGATCGGCACCGGCAAGCTTCCGCCCTGGCTCGGGCTGTGGTGGGTGCACATTCCCATGCTCTTGCTGGCCGCCTGGCTGTACGCGCGGGACGGCCGGCTGCCGAAGCTCGAAAAGGCGCGCGGATGACACTCCTGCCCCGGCGTCTGGTCGTTTACCTGGCGCGAAACGTATTGCTGGCGACGCTGGCTACCTGGGTGGTGCTGCTCAGCTTCGTCAGCATCCTGGACTTCGTCAGCGAACTGCGCGACGTCGGCAAGGAGAGCTACACGCTCAGTCACGCGGTGTTGTACATGCTGCTGACCACGCCGCGCCGGATGTACGAAATGTTCCCGACCGTGGCGGTGATCGGCAGTCTGCTCGGCCTGGGAGGCCTGGCCGCACGTTCCGAACTCACGGTCATGCGCGCAGTCGGGTTGTCCAAACTGCAGATGGGCCTGGCGGCGCTGATGCCGCTGCTGATGCTGACCTTCCTGATGGTGATCACTATCGAGACCATCGGCCCGGCCGGCGAGCAGCGCGCGCAACAGCTCGCCAACAGCAAGTCGCGGCAAATGATCATGGCCCGCTATTCCGGACTGTGGGCGCGCGAGGGCGACCTGTTCTTCAACGCCCGTGGCCGCAGTACGGCGCGACAGGATAATGGCGAATCCTGGGTCTCGCTCGAGGATGTCCGCCTGTACCAGTTCGACAAACAGGGCAGGTTGCTGTCGCTGGCGCATGCGCGCAAGGCCGAACACCGCAAGGACGGCTGGACGCTCAGGGATGTCGAGCGCACGCATTTCGGCCAACGTTCGGTGCGGGTGGAAAAAATCCCCAGCGAGAGCTGGCAGACCGAGCTCGACGACAGCACCCTGGCCGCGCAACTGGCCCGACCGCGCTACCTGAGCAGCGCCGAGTTGCGCAGCAACATCGACTACCTGCGGCGCAACCAGCTGGATGCCCTGAAGTTCGAGAGCGCCTACTGGTCGCGCTGGTTCTATCCGTTCAACGTCATCGTTCTATGCCTGGCGACGCTGCCGTTCGCCTTCGGCTCGCTCCGCAGTGGCGGCTTCGGCAAGCGTTTGTTCCTTGGCATCCTGATCGGCATCGGCGCCCTGCTGGTCCAGCGCATGTTCGTTGGCCTGGCCGACGTCTACCGCTTCGACGTGCGCTGGGCCTACCTGTTTCCGCCATTGCTGATCTGGGCGGCGTGCTGGGGTTGGCTGGCGAAACGGATCTAGTCGCGCCTGGCCGGCTGCAGGCGGACGAACAGCGTGCCGCTGGCGATGTCGTGCAGGCCGCGACGCTCGGCGTCGACCAGGGTCCAGAGCAGGCCGACGACCGGCGTCAGCCAAGCGACGGCATAGCGTAGCCACAAGGCGCGCACCGAGGCCGGCCGGCCATCGGCTGCGACCACTTTCAGGCGCCAGGGCCGCATGCCCACGGTCTGTCCGCCACGGCGCCAGGAGGCGACGAAGTAGGTGCCGATGAGCAGCCAGAGGGTGATGAACTCGGCGCCGGCAATGACCGGGTCGTGTTCCACGGTGCGCCCGCCGTTGAGCCACAGGAACAGCGCGCTGACAATCATCACCAGCGGAATCAACGGCAGGCAATCGTAAATCAGCGCCATCAGGCGAAAGCCGAGTGCGGCCGGCTGGGCGATGGTCTTCGGGGCGGTATCGGGCGTTTGGTTCATGCGCCAAGGATAGCCGCCAGCCAGCCGCATCGCTAAGCTCGATGCATGATTACCCGCACGCCGACCGATCGCCGACTCAGAGCCCAGGCGCAGCCTGCGGCGTCGGCGGAAGACAGCGTCCTGATCAGAGCCTTCCTGGAGCGGATCTGGGCGGAGCAGGGACTGGCGCAGCAGACCCTCGACAGTTACCGGCGCGACCTGGACGGGTTCGCGCGTTGGCTGCGTCCGCGCGCCATCCCGCTGCTCGCGGTGCAGCGTCTGCACCTGTTCGACTACCTGGCAGAACGCAGCGCCGGAAACTACGCCTCGCGCAGCAACGCGCGCCTGTTGTCTTCCCTGCGCTCGTTCTATTCGCAGCAATTGC
>JBAZBG010000210.1:0-5109 GCA_041671585.1 Arenimonas sp.
GCCGCTCCCACATGGCTGGCTCCGGGAAATCCGGCGGCGATTGGCGATTTTTGCGATAATCCACGGCCAAGGCCCTGTAGCTCAGCTGGATAGAGCGGTCCCCTCCTAAGGGACAGGTCGTACGTTCGAATCGTATCGGGGCCACCACTCTCGACCTGCGCGCCCGCGCTGGCCCTGCCCGTCCATTCGGGATTGCCAGCCGGTGCTCGCGACACGCCCTGCTTTCACGATTACCGGAGTCCCCATGTCCAACGCCGCCGCCCTGAAATTGTCCAATGTCCACCCTGTCCTCGCCGCGCTTGGCTTGACCGAAAACGAGTCCGGCACCTACCTGGGCCGCGGTGAATGGTCGACCACCACCGACGCCGGCGTGATCGAGCCGATCAATCCCAGCACCGGTGAGGTCCTGGCGCGCGTGCACGCCTCCAGCCAGGCCGACTACGACATCATCATGGAACGCGCGCAGGCCGCATTTAAAATCTGGCGTACCACCCCGGCGCCCAAGCGTGGCGAAGCGATTCGCCTGTGCGCCGATGCCTTGCGCAAGCACAAGGACGCGCTGGGTTCGCTGGTGGCGCTGGAGATGGGCAAGATCAAGCCGGAAGGCGACGGCGAAGTGCAGGAGATGATCGACATCGGCGAATTCGCCGTCGGTCTGTCGCGCCAGCTGTACGGCCTGACCATGCATTCCGAGCGCCCCGGCCACCGCATGTACGAGCAGTACCAGCCGCTCGGCCTGGTCGGCATCATCAGCGCTTTCAACTTCCCGGTCGCGGTCTGGGCCTGGAACAGTTTCCTGGCTGGCGTCTGCGGCGATATCTGCATCTGGAAGCCGTCGCCGAAGACCCCGCTGTCGGCGATCGCCTCGCTGAAGATCTGCAACGAAGCGCTGCGCGCCGGCGGCTTCCCGGACATCTTCTTCCTGTTCAACGACGCCGGCACCGAGCTGGCGCAAAATTTCGTCGACGACAAGCGCATCCCGCTGATCAGCTTCACCGGCTCCACCCATGTCGGCCGCCTGGTCGGCGAGCGCGTCGCCCAGCGCCTGGGCCGTTCGCTGCTCGAATTGGGCGGCAACAACGCCATCATCGTCGATGAAACCGCGGACATGAAGCTGGCGATCCCGGCGATCGTGTTCGGCGCGGTCGGCACGGCCGGCCAGCGCTGCACCACCACGCGCCGCGTGTTCGTGCACGAGACTGTTTTCGACAGCGTGCTCGACACGCTGATCAAAGCCTACAAGCAGGTCGAAGGCAAGATCGGCGACCCGACCCTGCCGACCACGCTGATGGGCCCGCTCAACAGCCAGGCCGCAGTGCAGCAGTACCTCGGCGCCATCGCCAAGGCGCGTGCCGCCGGCGGCACCGTGCGCACCGGCGGCGCGGCGATCGAAGGCAAGGGCAATTTCGTGCTGCCGACCATCATCACCGGCCTGGACAACGCCGCCGAGGTCGTGCAAACGGAAACCTTCGCGCCGATCCTGTACGTGTTGCCGTTCAAGACCCTGGATGAAGCCATCGACATGCAGAACGCGGTGCCGCAGGGCCTGTCGTCGTCGATCTTCAGCAACAACCTGCGCGCAGCCGAGCAGTTCCTCAGCGCTGCCGGTTCCGATTGCGGCATTGCCAACGTCAACATCGGCACCAGCGGCGCCGAGATCGGCGGCGCCTTCGGCGGCGAAAAGGAAACCGGCGGTGGCCGCGAATCGGGCTCCGACGCGTGGAAGGTATACATGCGCCGGCAAACCAACACGATCAACTATTCCGATGCGCTGCCCCTGGCGCAAGGCATCAAGTTCGACCTGTAATTCCGCGACCCACAGGAGATCGGCATGAACGCAACGCCTAAACAAACCAGCAGCCTGGCCATTGTCAGCCTGGTCACCGGCATCCTGGGCTGGACCATGCTGCCGTGGCTGGGCAGCATCGTCGCGATCATCACCGGGCACATGGCCCGGGCCGAGATCGCACGCAATGCCGGAACCATGGAAGGCGACGGCCTGGCCATCACCGGACTGGTACTGGGCTGGTCGATGATCGCCCTGAGCATCATCACCATTGTCTTGATCATCCTGTTTTTCGGCGGCCTGGCCGTCTTCCTCGGTTGGTTGGGCATGACCGGCCAACTCAACTAAGGCGAAGCTGTGTATTCACTTGCCCGGCATCTCCTGTTCCGCCTGGATGCGGAGCAGGCGCACGGCCTGGGCTTGAAGGCGATCGAGGCCGCTTATCGCAGCGGCCTCAATCCACTTCTTGCCGTTCGCCCTGCCCCCCTCAAGACCAAGGTCTTCGGCGTCGAGTTCGGCAATCCGGTCGGCCTTGCTGCCGGCCTGGACAAGAATGGCGAACACATCGACGCACTGATGGCGCTGGGCTTCGGCTTCGTGGAGATCGGCACCACCACCCCGCGCCCACAGCCCGGCAACCCGAAGCCACGCATGTTCCGCATCCCGGAACAGCAGGCGGTGATCAATCGCCTCGGCTTCAACAACACCGGCGTCGATGCGTTGGTGCGCAACGTCGAAAGGGCCAAGCGCCACGGCATCCTGGGCATCAACATCGGCAAGAACAAGGACACGCCCAACGAGAAGGCGGCCGACGACTACATCTATTGCATGGAGCGGGTGTTCGCGCTGGCTGACTACGTCACGGTCAACATCTCCTCGCCAAACACCACCGGGCTGCGCGACCTGCAGCAGGAAGAAACGCTGCGCCGTTTCATCGGCGACCTGCGCGAGGTGCAGGAAGAGCTCGGCGGGGTCAATGGCCACCGCACGCCGATGCTGCTGAAGATTTCTCCCGACCTCAGCGACAGCGAGCTCGATGGCATGGCCAGTGTGCTCAACACGGCGCGCATCGACGGCGTCATCGTCAGCAACACCACCATCGACCACAGCGAAATCCAGTCGCCGAGCCTGGCGGCGGAGCCGGGCGGCTTGTCCGGGCAACCGCTGTACGCGAAATCCACAGCCGTATTGCGCAAGTTGCGCCTGCGCCTGGACGATTCGATCCCGCTGATCGGGGTCGGCGGCATCCTCAGTGGCGGCGACGCCGCGGGCAAGATCGTCGCCGGCGCACGCCTGGTGCAGTTCTACACGGGCATGATCTACCGCGGCCCGGAGCTGATCGGCGAATGCGTCAGCTCGATCCGCCGCCTGCGTGAGGGCGTGGCATGAACACGCCGCGTGATGAGTTCCCTGGCGAGGCTTTGAAGTGAACGGATACCAGTTGGCCGAAGACGTCTCGCTGGCCGGCCGCAACACCTTTCGCATTCCGGCACGCGCATCGATGATGGCGGACGTCACCCGTAGCGACGCCCTGGTGGAACTGTTCGATTTCGCCATGCTGCGCGACGGCCCGGTGATGGTGCTCGGCGAGGGCAGCAACCTGCTGTTCGCCGCCGATTTCCCCGGCGTCGTGGTCTGCCTGACCATGGCCAGTGCGAGCATTCTGGAAGACGACGGCGGGCACGCGCTGGTGCGCGCCGAAGCCGGACTGAACTGGAACGACCTGGTTACCTGGACGCTGGGCAAGGGCCTGAGCGGACTGGAGAACATGGCCCTGATCCCGGGCACGGTGGGCGCGGCGCCAATCCAGAATATCGGCGCCTACGGCGTGGAGGTCGGCGAGTTCATCGAAACCGTGGAAGCTTTCCACCGCGGCACGCAACAACTCAAGCGCGTGGCCCGCGCGGACTGCGCCTTCGGCTATCGCGACAGCGTGTTCAAGGCCGAGCTCGACCAATGGGTGATCACGGCCGTTGAATTCCGCCTGCCCCGGCAACGCGAACTCAGGCTCGACTACTCCGGCGTGCGCGAAGAACTCGCCGTGATGGGCGTGGAAACACCGCGCGCCGCGCATGTCGCCGAAGCGATCAGCCGCATTCGCACGCGCAAGCTGCCCAATCCCGCGCTGATCGGCAATGCCGGCAGCTTCTTCAAGAATCCGCTGCTGCCGTCGGCGCAGGCTGACGCCCTGAAGGCCGAATTCCCCCTGCTGCCGGTGTTCGGTGCGGACAGCGCGGAACAGCGCAAGCTGTCGGCGGCGTGGATGATCGAAAGCGCCGGCTGGAAGGGGTTCCGCGAAGGCGATGCCGGCATCTCCGCGCAGCACGCGCTGGTGCTGGTCAATCACGGCCACGCCAGTGGCGCGCAGTTGCTTGCGCTGGCGCATCGGGTCGCCGACTCGGTCCGGGAAAAATTTGGCGTCGCGCTCGAACCCGAACCGCGCCTGATCGGCGCGCGCTGGAACGGCGCTTGAGCGCAGGCGCAGCGCTGGTGAGAAAGGACAACGTTCCGCGCGCTGTCATGTTCATGGCGGCCAGCACGGTGCTGTTCGGCAGCATGGCGGTCTGCATCCGCCTGGCGTCCTCGGAACTGCATCCGTTCGAGATTGCCTTTTTCCGTAATCTGTTCGGGTTCGTGTTCACCCTGCCCCTGCTATATCGGCATGGCTTCGACATCCTCAGGACCGACAAGCTGTCGCTGTATTTCCTGCGTTGCGCCATCGGCATCTTCGGCATGCTGGCCGGTTTCTGGGCCATCGTGCATCTGCCGTTGGCGCAGGCGATCGCCCTGTCCTATTCGACGCCGATCTTCGTCACCATCGGCGCCGTGCTGGTGCTTGGCGAAATCGTCAGGGCGCGACGCTGGACGGCGGTCATCCTCGGCTTCATCGGCGTTCTGGTGCTGATGCATCCGGGCACGGACAGTTTCAACCTGGCCAGCCTGATCGCGGTATTCGCCGCGGTGATGAGCGCGGCGGTGGCGATCAGCATCAAGTTCCTGTCGCGCACCGAGCGCGCCGACGCCATCGTCATCTACACGACGATGATCTGGATCCCGATGTCGCTGGTCCCGGCCCTGTACTTCTGGACCATGCCGACCGGCCTTACCTGGCTTTGGGTAATCCTGTCGGGACTGCTCGGCACCACCGCGCACATGTGCTGGACGCGCGCGCTGACCCTCGCCGATGCCTCGCTGCTGACGCCGATCAGCTTCCTGCAGGTGCTGGTTGTTGGCGTATTCGCCTACTTCCTGTTCGACGAAGCCGTGGACCGCTGGACGGTGGTTGGCGCGGCGATCATCTTCGGGTCGAACGTGTACATCGC
>JBAZBG010000211.1:0-5092 GCA_041671585.1 Arenimonas sp.
AGCTGGTGCTGGCCGAGGATCTTTATCCCGAGCGCCTGCCGGGCGACGAACCCGAGGAACTCGAGGTCGTGCCCTGGCGATTCGATGCCTTGCACGAGCTGGTCCTGCGCGAGGATTGTTCGGAAGGGCGCTCGCTGGCCGGTATCTTCATCGTGCGCGAACTACTTCGGAGTCGTTGATGCAACAGTGGATCGAACCGGTACTGCAATTGGCGCGCGATGCCGGCGCGGCGATCATGCAGGTGTATGTGCAGGATTTCGCCGTCGAGCACAAGGAAGACTTCTCGCCGCTGACGGCGGCCGACATGGCCGCGCACCATCTGATCGTTGCCGGATTGAAGACGCTGACGCCGGAGATTCCGGTGCTGTCGGAGGAGTCGGCCAGCATCGACTGGTCCGAACGGCGCAGCTGGCGCCGTTACTGGCTGGTCGACCCGCTCGACGGCACGCGCGAGTTCGTCAAGAAGAACGGCGAGTTCACCGTGAATATTGCGCTGATCGAAGATGGTGCCCCGGTTTTCGGTGTCGTCTATGCGCCGGCGCTGGATGAGTTGCACTACGGTGTTCGCGGTGTCGGCGCTTTTGTCTGCGATGGTTCCAGCCGCGTGCCGATTGCCTCGCGGCGGCCTGCCGCCGCACCTTTGCATGTGGCGGCCAGCCGGTCGCACATGGACCCGCGCAGCGCGGCGGCGATCGGCCGCATGGGCGAGGTGAGCTTGCTCGGGATGGGGTCGTCGCTGAAGTTTTGTCGCATGGCCGAGGCCCGCCTGGACGTCTATCCCCGCTTCGCGCCAACCTCCGAGTGGGATACCGCCGCCGGCCAGGCCGTGCTTGAAGCGGCGGGCGGCGTGGTGCTCACGCTGGATGGCAAGCCGTTGGCCTACAACAGCAAGGACTCGTTGCTGAATCCGGATTTTCTCGCGCTCGGTGACCCAGCGCTTCCGTGGAGGGACTGGGTGCATGACTGAGCGCGACGCATCGCCGATCGACGCGCTGTTGCGCATCATGGCGCGATTGCGCGACCCCGATGGCGGTTGCCCGTGGGACGTGCAACAGGACTTCGCCAGCATCGCGCCGTACACGATCGAGGAAGCCTACGAAGTCGCCGACGCGATCGATCGCGGCGACATGCATGACCTGAAGGACGAACTCGGCGACCTGTTGTTGCAGGTGGTGTTCCATGCGCGCATGGCCGAGGAAGCCGGACACTTCGCGTTCGACGACGTGGTGGCGGCGATCTGCGACAAGATGGTGCGCCGGCACCCGCATGTATTCGCCGGCGTGGTCGTCTCGGGCGTGGAAGAACAGACGCTGGCCTGGGAACAGGGCAAGCGCGACGAGCGCCAGGCCAAGGGCGGCGAGGTCGATGACAGCGCGCTGGCGGGCATCGCCCGCGGCCTGCCGGAATGGCAACGTGCCGTGAAACTGCAAAAGCGCGCCGCGCGCGTCGGCTTCGATTGGCCGGATGTGAATCCGGTGTTCGAAAAGCTGCATGAAGAAATCGACGAGGTGCGCGCCGAGTTCGCGGCCGGCGTCGGCCATGAGGCGCTGGAAGACGAACTTGGCGATGTCCTGTTCGTCTGCGCCAATCTGTCGCGCCATGGCCAGGTCGATTTCGGCGCCGCGCTGCGTCGCGCCAACGCCAAGTTCGAGCGCCGGTTCCGGCGGATGGAAGCGATGGCCGCGGGGGAGGGCAAACCCTTGGCGACGCTGTCCCTGACCGAGCAGGATGGCTACTGGAATCGCGTCAAACGCGAGGAGAAGGAAGGAGTCTACCGATGAGTCAGTTCGCGAATTTCCGGGAGTTCTATCCCTATTACCTGGGCGAACACAGCAACCGTAGTTGCCGGCGGCTGCATTTCATCGGCACTTCGCTGGTGCTCGGTTGCCTGGTGATGCTGGTGCGCAGCGGCAATCCGTTGTGGATCTTGTACGCCCTGTTGTGCGGTTACGGCTTCGCCTGGGTTGGCCACTTCTTTTTCGAGAAAAACAAACCGGCGACCTTCAAGTACCCCTTCTATTCGCTGGCCGGCGACTGGGTCATGTACAAAGACATGCTGACCGGCAAAATTCCCTTCTAACCCACCCCATGTAGGAGCGGCTTCAGCCGCGATTACTTGCGCTGAAGCGGGACCGGGGCAAGGGCATTCGCGGCTGAAGCCGCTCCCACGGATGCACATATTCACGCGAGGATCACTTGGTTGGACGTGTAATTTCACAAAGCTGAAGGCTTCCTTCACGAGTGAGGTGACCCAATGCGCCGCGACGATCCTTCCGGTCTGATCCTGCTGGTCGAGGACAACCGCAGCCTGTCGGAAATGGTCGGGGAATACCTGGAGTCGAAGGGCTTCGGGGTCGATTACGCCGGCGACGGCCTGGATGGCTTCCGCCTGGCCAACGACAACTCTTACGATGTGATCGTGCTCGACCTGATGTTGCCGCGCATGGACGGCGTCGAGCTCTGCCGCCGGCTGCGCACCGAGTCCAAGAAGTCGACGCCGGTACTGATGCTGACCGCGCGCGACACGCTGGCCGACAAGGTGACCGGCCTGGATGCCGGCGCCGACGACTACCTGGTGAAACCGTTCGCGATCCAGGAGCTGGAGGCGCGGGTGCGCGCGCTGATCCGCCGCGACCGGCGCCAGGTCAGTGCCGAGGTGCTGAAGATCGCCGACCTGGTGCTCGATACCGCCAGCCTTCGGGTGACTCGCGCCGGCAGCGAGCTGCAGCTCTCGCCGATCGGGCTTCGGCTGCTGACCATCCTGATGCGCGAATCGCCACGGGTGGTGACGCGGCGCGATATCGAACGGGAAATCTGGGGCGACGCGCTGCCTGATTCCGATACGTTGCGCAGCCATCTGTACAACCTGCGCAAGGCGATCGACCGGCCGTTCGAAAAACAACTGCTGCACACCGTGCAAACCGCGGGCTATCGGATCGCCGACCTCGAACACGCGCCGGCATGAGCGACCGCAGCGGCCTGCGTCGAAAGATCTGGGTCGCCTTCATCCTGCAGGCGGCGGCAATCAGCTTTGCCGCCGTCCTGGGCGTCTACGGGGCGTCCGCGGTGTTGAAACACGTGTTGATCCAGCGCGCGCTGCATCAGGAAGCGGTGCACTACTGGACCCGCCGCGAGCTCGATTCGCGCGCTCTGGTGCCCGACACCTACAACATGACGGGCTATCTGGTGCGTGTCGGCGAGGTGGCCGGGTTGCCGGAGCCGCTGCAACCGCTGCGGCCGGGATTCCACACCCTGCCGCGTGCGCAAGGCGGCTCGCTGGTACTGGTGGAGGATCGCGCCGGCCAGCGCTTGTACCTGTTGTTCAAGCAGGAGCAGGTGGACTCGCTGGCGTTCTGGTTCGGCATGGCGCCGCTGGCTCTGGTGCTGGCGGTGGTCTACCTGATTGCCTGGACCACCTATCGCACCTCGCGCCGCGTCGTCTCGCCGATCATCTGGCTGGCCAACCTGGTCCAGCACTGGGATCCGCAACGTCCGGATGCCAGTGCCTTGAAAGCGGAAAACCTGCCGGTCGATGTCGAGGGCGAAACGCTGACGCTGGCGTCTTCGCTGCATGATTTCGCCTCGCGCATCGGCAGCTTCGTCGAGCGAGAACACAACTTCACCCGCGACGCCTCGCACGAACTGCGCACGCCATTGACCGTGATCCGCGTTGCCGGCGACATGATGTCCGACGACGAATCGCTTTCGCCGACGGCCAGGCGCTCGCTCAAGCGCATCCAGGCCGCGGGACGCGACATGGAAGCGCTGATCGAGGCCTTCCTGATCCTGGCCCGCGAAGGCGACACCGGCCTGCCGGACGAAGATTTTTCGGTTGTCGAAGTCGTGTGCGAGGAACTCGACAAAGTGCGGCCCTTGCTGGCCGGAAAGCCGGTGGAATTGTTGCTCAAGCGGGAAGCCGACATGGATCTGCATGCACCGCCGCGCGTGCTTTCGGTGCTGCTCGGCAACCTGTTGCGCAACGCCTGCCACCATACCGACCAAGGCACGATCACGGTCACCGTCAGGCGAGCCAGCGTGGTCATCGACGATACCGGCATTGGCATGAGCCCGGAGGAACTGGTGCGTGTGTTCGAGCCATTTTTTCGCGCCGGCGACCGGCGCGTCGGCGGGCAGGGCATCGGCCTGTCGATCGTGCGCCGCTTGTCCGACCGATATGGCTGGCCGGTCAGGCTCAGCAGCGAGCCCGGCAAGGGAACGACAGCCGTCATCAGCTTTCCTTCAGTGTCCTGAACCCATCATGATGCTGAACGTTGCGGTCGCCATGAGGGCCGTGTTTCGCTCCCGCGCTTTGTCTCGGGCGGCCCTTCATCACGGTCCAGCGGGGGTTTTCGATGTCATCGGCGCTACGCAAGCAGTCCTCCGTGATGCCTCGCTGGCTCTGGCCGATGCTCGCCGTCGCGGCACTGGCGATCGCGGCATGGTGGTTCCTGGCCGGCGGTCGCGCCGGCGCCGATGCCGCGTATCGCACGGCGCCAGTGGAACGCGGCGAGATCCGCACCGCGATTTCGGCCACCGGCACGCTGAGCGCGACGGCGACCATCGAGATCGGCACCCAGGTTTCCGGAACGCTGCAAAGCGTGGAAGTGGATTTCAATGACACGGTGACCAAGGGCCAGGTGATTGCGCGCATCGACCCGAGCACGTTTCAGGCGCGGCTGGAGCAAGCTTCGGCGACGCTGTCGAGCACCCGTGCCGGCCTCAGCGAGGCGCAGGCCGTGGCGCGTAATGCCGAGCTCGATTACACGCGCAAGGCCGACCTGCTCAAGCGCCAGCTGATCGCACGTACCGATGCCGACCAGGCGCTCGCCGCGCGCGACCAGGCGCGGGCGCGAATCGTTTCGGCGCGGGCGCAAGTACGCCAGCAACAGGCGAACGTCGACAGCGCGCGGCTGGATCTGGAAAAAACGGTGATCCGCTCGCCGGTGGACGGCGTGGTGTTGTTGCGTGCCGTCGAGCCCGGTCAGACAGTGGCGGCAAGCCTGCAGACGCCGGTGTTATTCAAGATTGCCGGCGACCTGCGCAAGATGGAGATCGTGCTGGCTATCGACGAGGCCGACAACGGCCAGGTTCG
>JBAZBG010000212.1:0-5089 GCA_041671585.1 Arenimonas sp.
TCGGCCGCATTGCGCGCGTCCAACTGTGGTGCCGCCTCGGTGTAGTGCGCGGCCAGCCACGACAACACGGTCTGGCCGGCGCGCCCGCGATCGACGTGTTGTTGCACCGAAGTTGCGGTCCGGCCAGTTTCCGCGCCGCCGACGGCGACCAATTGCCAAAGCGAACGCACGCCGAACGCGGTCTGCAACAGGCGGTCGCGCAGAAAGCCGAGGCCGGCGTTGATGCTGTCGACGATATCGCGCGCCGCCATCGTCGCCATCCCATCCACGCGCTGGACCAGGAATTCGCCGAGGCTTTGCGCGGCGATCGACAATGCCACTTGTTCGTGCAATTCGGCGCTATCGGCCTGGGCGACGAGCGCCGCGCACAGCGCCGTCATCAGCCGGTCGAAGTGCGGCGCCTCGATCACCCGCGCAAACAACGCACTGCGCTCCTGTTCGCCCAGGCGCTCGCGGCGGCCGCGCCAGAACTTGTGCAGCAATTGCGTGGTCGGCCCGAGCGGCTGGGTGATCGCACCGCTCGCGAACAAGCCCGCGATCAGCTCCGCGCTCGACAGCACGCCGGCGGCTTCCAGTTCGCTGGCGAAGTACAGCGGCGCGGCGGCATGCAGCTGGGCGCGATCTTCGGGACGCGGCGCGCCGGGCGGCAGGTCGATGTCGCCGAGCTCGGCCAGGGCCAGCGACAGCGCGGCCTGGTGCCGGTCCAGCGCCGCCAGCGCGCTGGCGATCGCCTGCAGCAGCGGCGTATGCGCGTGCCGCGGACTGCGGTCAGTGGCGGTCGGCGACGCGGCGCGCATGTCGGGCGCTCGCTCAGGCGGCGCCCGCGGCGCCACGCGCCTGCGGCTTCAGGTTCGGATCGACCGGCGTGGAGTTGCCCTGGATCGCGGCAATCATGCCCGGCGAGGCGAGTTTCTCCATCGGGAAGTAATCGGATTTGAAATTCACGCGCACCTCGCCGGTGAGCTTGGCCTTCATCTCCTGCTTGGATTCGGAATCTTCGCTCACTGACGAAGAGACGGTGGTCATATGCGTCTGCACGTTGGTATTGGCGCTGGCCGCGCCGCCCCAGCCAAAATGCGCGCCGGCCACCGTGGTGTTCTTGTTGTAACTGGTATCGCGGTCGTACAGCGAGGCGCCGGCCGAACGTTGCGCCGTGTCGGAGGCGCGAAAATCGAACACCACCTTGGCGTTGATCGCGCCGTCGGTGACCACGATGCGATTGATGCCCAGGATCACCATCGACGACAGCAGTTGCTGCCGGCTGCGCGCCATCTGCATGCGCGCGGCCTGTACCAACCTGGCTTCCTGGTCCGGGTCGGAAATGTCGGTGATCGGCTGCGCGATCTGCATCTCCTGGTTCATGCGCGACAATGCCGCGTCGATATTGTCTTCGTTGGTCACCGCCAGGCGCGGGCCGCCCTCGTCGCTGGCATCGACGCCGAGGTCGCCGGGGAATTTATCGACCAGCCAGTCGCGCGCATTGTTGAGGCTGATATTGTCCTGGGCGAACTGGTCCACGGTCTGCGCCACCGACTTCAATAGTTCGCCGTACGCATTCATCTGCTGGATCGATGCATTGACGATGGCCTGGAACACGTTCTGGATCAGGCCGCCGACGAAGTTCGGAAAGTCGACCGAGCCGATGTACTTCTTGAAGTTGTCGGCGCCCTGCTCCACCGAACCGGCCTTGAAATCGCTGCCGGCGAACGTGCCGATTTTTTCCGACGCCTTGCCTTTGGCCTGGTCGACCGCCCCGGCCAAAGCGCGTACCGGTGTCGCCGGCTCGGCCGGCGGCTCTTTCAGAAGTACGCCACGGCCAGGCGTGAGTTCTGTTTTCGCCAGGCCGTCGGGATTGCTCATGTACGAGGCCACGCGAACCATGTTGCGGGCGATCTCGAGCTGCTGCTCCGGCGGCAAGGCGCGGAAGCCCGGCGAGGACTGCAGCATCTGACGAACCTGCGGACGCACCGCCTGCAGGGTGTCGTCGTCCAGCCAGGCCGGTTCGGTATCGGGCGAATAGCGGGCTACGGTGGCGGACATGACAGGCTCCGGCTGGATCGATCAAGGCGTCGCTGCGGGCGTCGCGGCGGGCGTGCCGCCGGACGCGGGAGCCGGCGGCCGGCCGGCCATCGTCTTGACCATGCCCGGCTGCGCATTCATCTGAATGGCGGCGATCGACTCCGGGTTGGCCATCTTTTCCAGCGGCAGGTAGTCGCTCTTGAAGTTGACCTCCATGGTGCCGGCCAGGCTGGCCTTGGTGGTCAGGCTGGCATCGACCGAGGTCTGCGAGGCGGACGCCATCTTCAGCACCGGCTGCGCGGTGGTCTTGTAGGTGCCCTTGGAGTAGTAGCTGGCATCGCGATTGCTCGACTGCGAGCCGCTTTCCGGATTGTACGAACTGCTCCGCTCGGCGCCCTGGGTATTGCTCTCATAGTCGCCCTCCGACGTCGTGGCGTACTGGTCGCCGTAGTCGAACTTCTGCGCGCTCTTGCGGAACTGCATGTTGTCGCGCGCCTGGAAGTCGTACATCACCTTCGCCGAAATCTTGCCGTCGGTGACGACGATGCGATTGATGCCGAGCATCACCATGGTTGCCAGCAATTGCTGGCGGCCGGTCGCCAACTGGGTGCGCGCGGCGGGCACGAGCAAGGCTTCGACCAATTCGTCATCGAGCCGCTCGATCGGCTTGTCCAGCGGCAGGGAGCTGTTGATACGGGCAACGGCGGCGCGCTCGTCGATGCCTTCGCGCACCGTGACGCGCGGACCTCTCGGCGCTTCATCGCCAAAGCTGCCGAAGTCGCCACTGTCCACCGTCAGCTGGAACGTGTCGGGGAACTGTTCGATCAAATGGTCGCGGCCCTGGTTCTGGGTCGTGTTGTCGTCGCGAAACTGGTTCAGGCTCTTCGATACGTCGGCCACCAGCTTGGCGTAGGCCTCCATCTGCTCGATCGAGCTTTGCACGATCGAATGGAAGACGCCGTTGATCAGGCCGGCGCAGAATTCCGGAAAGTTCACCGCGTCCAGCAGCGCCCCGGCGACGGCGGCGCCTTCACGTGCGCTCTGCGCGGTGAATTTGCCTTCCTCGTCGGTATTGTCGCCGCGCGCGGCGAACTTTCGCACGCCTTCGCCGGCCAGCGCCTTGACCTGCGGACTGTGCTGGCTCGGCTTGAGCTTCTCGCCGGGCTCGGCCAGGAAGCTGCCGATCTGCACCAAACCCTGCGCCAGCGATTGTCGGGATTCCGGCGACAGCTTCTTGAACGAATCGGACTCTTCCAGCAGCGTGCGCACCGCGATGCGCGCCGCGTCGGTGGTTTCCTTGCTCGCCATCGGCGCAGGCGCGCGGGCTGCGGGGCTGGTTCGGGGAAAGATGGCGGACATGAGCTGCGCTCCGTAGGGATGGAAGGTCAATCTGACGATGCAATGGTGGGACGCCGACTACTGCAGCGAGCGCGCCTCCTCGATCGCTTCGCGCATTTCGAATTCGATCGGCCGCACATACAGGCTGATGCGCGCCGCCGAATTCGGAGTGACGCGAATGCTGAGCACCGAGAAGTGGCCCTGCTCGTGCGCGTCCTCCATGCCGAAGGCCTCCAGCCAGCGCGACAGCGCAGCCAGTTGCCGCGGCCGTTCGGCCAGGCCCAGCTTGAGCAAATCCAGGAAACGCGCCGGCAAGTCGGGAATCGCCGCCAACAGGATCTCCAGCTTGAGCTCCGGTCCCTCCGGCGTTTCGCGCACGCCGATCAACACCCCGCCCGCAGGCAGTTCAAAGCGGCCGCCGAGCGCCACGCCGACGATCCGCATCAGGCTCGGCAACTGATGGCCGATGCCCAGCCGGTTCATCAGCGGGCCGAGCGCCGACACCATCAGGGCGCCGCGATGCAGGAAGGTGACGCGCTGGCTGCCGGTGTCGCGCTTGCAGCCGATCGAGGTGAAGATCGGCATCAGGCTCGGCATCTCCGTCATCACCTGCCGCGTGAGCCGGGCCAGGTTGGGCGACAGCGCGTCGATCTGCGTGGGCAACAACTCGTAGTAGATCTTCGCCGCGTACAGGCCGTCTTCGTCGAAGGCGCTACCGAACCAGGCGCCGTAGTTCATCCAGCTCAACCCACCGAAGCCGCGCCATTCCTCGCTGCGCGAATCGAACCAGCGCAAGGCATCGCGGCCGAAAATCGGCGACACCAGGCGACGGATCTCGCGCGTGGCTTCGTCGCGGCGCGATACCGGCGACGCATCCGGCCCGAGCGGCTGGATGGTGAAGCGCAGGATGTTCGGCTCCGATTCCGAAAACGAGGGTTCGTACGGCACGGCGCCGGGGGCAAGCGCGTTGCGTGCGTAGGACGTGTCGTCGTCGGGCAGATAGAACGTGCGCTGCATCAGGTCGTCGACGTAAGGCCAGGGGTCGCGCGTGCCCAGCGCCTGCGACGCCTGGCTCAGGGACTGCCGGACCAGGTTCGCGACCGGTTTGGCGTTGGTATCGGAAGCCATGACTGTTCTCCTCAAGACCGGTCGCTTACATTCCCGGCAGGCTGATGCCGGCCTGGTCGAGTACCTCGCGCGCCATCAGCGGCATTTCCATCGGCTTGCTGGTGATCACCGGCGATTCGCTCGACTGCGAGTACTGCTCGATGCTGGCGTCCTGGACGCCACCGACGGCCAGCCATTGTTCGCAGGCCTGCACCAGGTCCCAGTCGGTCGGGTCGATGGTCGGCTTGGCGCTGCCGCGCAATTGCGGATTGGTCAGCGCGTTGATTGCGATGACGTCGCCATAGCTGCTGCCGAGGCGCTCGCGCCGGTTGGCCAGCCAGCGCACGATCACCGCGAACGAGCGCGCCTGGGTGCGATAGCGATGGGTATTGCGCGGGCCGCCCAGGTAGTTGGCGTTGACCTGGTCGATGACCTGCCACATATCGCGCGCGCCGAAGCAGCCGCGGATCTCGGGATCGCTCAGCAAGTCACGGAACTCGCTGATCATGGTCTGCAACTCGGTCGCCGCGAAGTACGCGATGCCGTAGCAATGCAGCGACAGATTGGCGGCCAGGTCGCGGCCCGCCTTGCGTACCTGTTCCTGCGATACCGACACCGGCACGTT
>JBAZBG010000213.1:0-5088 GCA_041671585.1 Arenimonas sp.
GGCGTGTTTCGCGCCATGCTCGATTCCAGCCAGCAGCAGATGCAGATGTACGTGCAACTGCTCAACAGCGTCTCGGCGTCGGCGGCGGGCTTCGAGCAGAGTCAGTTCAGCCTGTCGCAGATGCGCCAGTGGGTGGCGGATCATTTTCCGGAGTCGATCGAGTACGACTTGCCGGAACTCGAGCCAGGCGAGGAACCCGATCCGGAAGAAATTGCCAACATCCGTCTGCGCCTGAAGCCCGGTGCGTCGATGCCGAACGGGGAAGTCATCCGCGCCACGCTCGGCATGGAGCCCACGGAATCCGTGGACGCCAGCAATCCCGAACAGCTGGTGCCACTCGCGCGCCGCTACATTGCCCGCCAGCGTCAGCAGATGCTGGCCACGATGGTGATGCTCGGCATGCACCGGATCGTCATCGACAGCGGCCGCATCAACGCGTCCATGCGCTTCCACGTCGATACCCGCAGCGCCGCCAACGAAGATCGCGGCAGCCAGTTCAGCATGCAGAACCGGGTCAAGGCGGCCGGCAGTTTCGGCGTCGGCCCCTGGGGCGCCAGTGCCGAGGTCGAGAACAACATTGGCTACGTGTCGACGCAGCGTTCGCAGAATACGGAAGAACTCAACACCGACCTGGAACTCAATTCGTCGGTCGAGTTGAATTTCCGCAGCGATTATCTGCCCTTGAACCAAATGGCGGCGCAGGCGCAGGCCGACCGGATTCGCAACACGTCGATCAATCCGGCCGCTGCTCCGGATCCGGCCGCGGCGCAGGCCACGCGCACCGCCGCGCAGTTGCAGGCCGAACGCGACCGCCGCGCCGGCGTCAACGACGCATTGAATGCCGGCACCCGGGCACCGGCGCCAAGCGCGGCGCCGACGGCGCCCGCGACGGCGCCCAGGCCGGCTACGCCTGCTGCGGCGACGACGCCCGCGACGACCACGACGCCTGCGCCGGCCACGACGCCAGCAACCACCACGACGCCGCGCGCAACTACGACGCCTGCTACAACTACGCCCGCCGCCACCACTACGCCGGTCGCGACAAGCACGCCGAGAGCGACCACGCCGCCAGCCGCGACCACGACGCCAGCAGCGACGACACCACCCGCCACAACAACTACGCCGACAGCGACCACACCCCCGGCCGCAACCACGCCGGCGGCGTCCACGACACCCGCTGCCACCACCACGCCGCCAACGACCACCACACCGGCACCCCGGCCCTGACGCTGGGCGCAGCAGCTGCGCCTAGAACAATTCGCCCTGCGCCGTCGGCACGCGCGGCGGTACGAACCGGTTGCAGTCCAGCACCGCAAGCCGGCCGAAGCCCAATCGCTTGTGCGCCTTCCGGAAACGTTGTCCGAGCAAGTCCGCAAACGGGCCGCGGCCGCGCATTCGCGTTCCAAACTCGCTGTCGTAATCCTTGCCGCCATGCATCTGCTGCAGCAGGCTCATCACGTGCGCGGCGCGCTCCGGGTAATGCAGCTCCAGCCATTCCCGCCAGACTTGCTTGAGCTCGTGCGGCAGCCGCAGCAACACATAGCCGGCCGACGCCGCACCCGCGTCGCGCGCCGCTTCCAGGATATGTTCCAGCTCGCTGTCGGTGATCATCGGGATCACCGGCGCCACCAGGACGCCGACGGGCACGCCCGCTTCGTGCAGTGTCTGCACTGTCTTCAGCCTGGTGTGTGGCGCGGCGGCGCGCGGTTCCAGCCTCGCCGACAAACGGTTGTCGAGCGTGGTCACCGACAGATACACACTGACCAGGTTCTGTTTCGCCATCGCCGACAGCAGGTCCAGGTCGCGCGTCACCAGCGCGCTCTTGGTGACGATGCTTACCGGATGCCGGCATGCTGCCAATACTTCAAGCGTCTCGCGCGTGATGTTGTAGCGACGCTCGATGGGCTGGTAGCCATCGGTATTGATGCCAAGGGCAATCGGCGTGGGCACGTAGCCAGGTTTGGCCAATTCCACGCGCAGCCGCTCGGCAGCATTGGTCTTGGCAAACAGCCTGGACTCGAAGTCCAACCCCGGGGACAAGCCGAGATACGCATGGCTGGGGCGCGCGAAGCAATAGACGCAGCCGTGTTCGCAACCACGATACGGATTGATCGAGGCGCTGAAGCCGACATCCGGCGAATCGTTGCGGCTGATGATGCTGCGCGCGCGTTCTTCCTGCACGGTCGTGTCCAGGCGCGGTGGCTCGTCTTCGGTGTCATAGACCGAGCCCCAGCCGTCGTCCTCGCCGGCGGTGGTGGTCTTCTCGAAGCGGCCGGCGGGCCGTGAAGCGGAGCCGCGCCCCTTGATCGGCGCGGTGGGTTTGCGGGCATCGTTCATGCCGATAGCGTAGCGTTTCCCGTCGCACGGAATGCGAAAACCGGCCGGCGAATTCCGACCGTTCGCCCAAGCCCGTTCATGATCTTCAATGCGAGCGGAACGTGGGTGCCGGCGGACCTGAATTTTACGTTTTTCTCATGTTGCCCTGGCGTAGCTTGGCGGTGCGGGATGGAGCCGCAATCATTGAAAAAGCAAGAATCCAGGAGGATTGAAATGCCTACCCACAAGAAAGACGATCGACAGAACAAGAGCCAATCCGGGCGGAAATCGGAGGGTCGCAATCAAGGCTCGCAGAACCTGACCGGACAGGGTCGCGACGACAAATTGGGCAGTGATCGCAGCAAGGCCGGCAACAAGGACCGTGTCGGCATGAACAGCGACCGCGACGATTCCCGCAAGGGCACCCAGGCTTCCGGCCGCCAGAAGAGCGACGATCTCGACGCCGGCTATCACGTGGGATCCGGGACTGGCGCGCACCAGCGCAGCGACCCCAGCAATCGCCGCTGAAGTTTCAATCGGCTACCGCAAATTTGGAACCAGGAAGAGGCCGCGCAATGAAACGTGCGGCCTCGCGTGTATCTACTCGGCCTTCACCACGCCACAGGCCATGCGCGCGCCACCACCGCCCAGCGGCGCCGGGTGGTCGGCATGGTTGTCGCCGCCGGCGTGAACGATCAGCGAGCGACCGGCAAGATCGGTCATCTTCAGACGCGGCGCGAGCACCGGCTGCGTCGCGTTGCCTTGCGCATCGACGTAGATCGTCGGCAGGTCGCCAAGGTGGCCGTCGCCCCAGGGACTATCGTGGCGTGCCGATTTCTTCGGATCGAAATGACCGCCCGCCGCCGCGGCCGGGGTCAGCTTTCCGTCCTTTTCCGCCGCGGCGCAACTCGGGTTCTCGTGCAAGTGGAAGCCGTGCACGCCAGGCTGCAGGCCCGTTAGCGAGGGCGAAAAGACCAGCCCGTACTTCGATTGCGAGATCGTCACATGACCGGCGCCGGCGCCGACGCCCTTGGCGTCGACCAGCGACATGGGCACGGTGATGTCGGCATTGGCTCCGGCGGAAACCAGCAACAGCAGGGTTGGCGCAAGGCAGATTTTCATTGTGACTCCTCTGGTAATCGTGCTGTCTGACAGCATAGGCGCGGCGCGCTTCAACGTCGAGAAGCCGACGATCCATCGTGCCGGGCGTCGTCCGCGCGCTTGGCCAGGGCCAGCTTCATTGCCGTAATCGCGCCGGCGCCAAACAGCGCGTGGTTGGCGCTGGCCACATTGACATCATCGACATCGCGCCAGTTGGACGTGATCACGCCCAGCGAGGCCAGGCGCGTCATCGATCCGTGGGTACCGGCGTGTCCGCCGCGCAGTCTGGTCATCAGGCGCAGCGCGGGATTGCCCACCTCATAGCCGTCGTCGAGCGACAGCAGCAGTGCGCTTGGCTTCTTGACGTCGCCGTGAAAGGCCCGCCACAGCCGACGCAAAGGGTCCGGACGCGGCGCGTCACGGGTCTGCCTGAAAACAGTCGCCTGCTCGAACACCTGCTCCGTCGCTGCACCATCCAGCAGGCCCAACGGATCGCCGCGCAGCGCCCGGTATCCGTAGCGCTCGGGAAACGTGGCGAGCAAGCGCACCTCCGCCTCGCCGTCGGCAGTGAGCACGCCGACTGCATCGCCGCGGTTGATCGCCACCAGGTCCATGCCCTCCGCAACGGCAAGGCAGCGCGCGGCTGCTTCGGCGCCTTCCGGGGAAGCAGTGATGGCCAGCGAGCCGACGATGCCTGGCAGCGAATAGGCCGTGTCGATGGCTTCAGTCATGCCGCGATTGCGGCGGAAACCGCATTGTCCGAGCAGCTTCTCCACCGGTACCACCTTGCTGCCGACCATCGTGGAGCCGTGATCGGAGACGATGTCGATCATCAGTTCGCGGCCGGTGCGCTCGCGCACCCGTGCCTGCAGGTCCTGCAGGTAAGCATCGACCTGGAGCAGGAACGTCTCCGCCCCGGCGCGTCCTTTCAAGTGCAGCACAGCGTCGCTGGTGCCCAGGTAGGCGACGAAGGTTTGCTTGCGGCTGCGCAACAAGTCACGGCCGATCTCACGCAATTCGCCCAACGCGATCCGCTGTGGCGTCACATAGCCCATGACCCGGTGCGGGACCGAGTGGCTGGTGGCGTCCGAGGCGATTTTCGGATGGGCGCGTTCCGACAGCGCGCCGATGCTGTGGCCGACCACCTTGTTGCGCACCGGATCGTAGTGCGTCGTCTGGTAGCCATCCGGTGGGTCGCCACCTTCGATGGCCGCGAAGGCGACGTCGGACAACGATGGGAACGTGGAAACCATGCGTGCCGCCGGCCGAAATGCGGAGAAATGTCCGCGTCCTTGCAGCTCGACGAAGACGTCGTAGGGAATGCCGTCGATCGCCAGCACCAGGCGCTGCGGCACGCCGTCGGGAGACTCGGCGGAACGATCGAATGCCGCCGCGGCCGGCGTCACTAGCGCAAGCAAGCACGCCAGCAATGCGAAGGCGGCACGTCGCCGCAACAAATCAGGTTTTCCTGCCGGGGTGTAATCTTCCGAACTGACCATGTTGAAGGGCCCGTCATGAGCAACGTCGAAATTCCGGAGCTGGCTCGGAAGCTACTCGTATTCGGCGGCAAACGGCTGAACGCTTCCGTACCGACGGAGGTATTGAGCCTTTCCAGGGACGTCGGCACCACGGCCGGGAGCGGCGCCATCACCGCCGTGTTCGGCGCCTCGG
>JBAZBG010000214.1:0-5081 GCA_041671585.1 Arenimonas sp.
GCCGAGCACCGCGCCGAGCCCCAGCCGCCGGAACAGCGGCACCGCCACCACGGCGGCAATCAGGAAGATCAGGAAAAGCTCGAGATTGCCTTGGACGTGCATGCGGGCCTCCGTGGCTAATTATGCCGTGCGGGACCCTTGCCGGGACCGGGTAAATCTTGGTGGCGACGTCGGATAGACTGCCGGCATCGAATCTTCAGGAGCGTCACCCATGAAACTTCCTGGTCAGTGGTTGATTACGGCATTCCTGCTGCTCGCGGCCGTGTCGCCGGCACTGTCGGCGGGAAGCGGTACTCCTTCCGCGCCAGAGCCGCTCGAGTCGGTCGTGATCACCCACGTGGATGGCTGGATCGACTTCAATCCCGCCGGCCAGGCCATCGGCTTCCAGACCGATGCAAACCTGGTTCCGGCCCTGCGGGAAAATCTTGAGCGGACCGTCCTCATGTGGCGCATCGAGCCGATCCTGATCGACGGGACGCCACGCCAGGTTCGTGCGAAGACGCGGGTGGTTCTCGCTGCCACGCGCCTGGGCGACAAATATAGCGTCAAGGTGGATAACGTGACGTTTCCGAGCGAGCCTGGCGCCGCTGCGAGGCCTATTGATGGATCGCCCGCAATGATCAGCGGACAGAAATTGCGTCCGCCGCGCTACCCGTTCGAACTGATGCAGGCCAACGTCGCCGGCCGGGCGTTGATTTGCATTCGGGTCGGCGCCGACGGCAGCGCTGAAGAAGTCATGGCCGTCCAGACGATGCTGTTCGATGTCAAAGGCAAGGAGCGCAACCTGCGTAAGGCTATCGAACTGATGGAGAAGTCCGCCGTGTCGGCGGCCAAGAGTTGGCGATTCAATATTTCCGCGGAACGTGGTCGCATGTCGGCAAAGGAAAGGACAGTCAGAGTGCCGGTCGAATACTCCATGAGCAGGAATCCGGTGGTGGAAACGCCTGGGCTGTGGCGCACCGTCGTCCGGGTACCGATGCGGACGATAGGCTGGATGCCTGAGTCGGCCGAGTCGCAGAAGGTAGGGGTGACCGACGTGGCTGCCGGGGAAATCCAGCCGGCGACCAGCGTCGTGAAGCTCGACACCAACGTGGTTGGCACGGTCGTGATGTAGTCCGGGCCTGCTCGCGGTTAAAGAAAGGCGATTATATACTTGACACACCCACGATAAAGACGGAGAATTAAGCCATAGGAGATACAACCCATGGCCGCTGACATCTTTGCCCCGCACTTCCAGAACGCTGACAAGGCGCGCGAATACCTTGAGGCCCTGCGTTGGCCGAATGGTCCGGTCTGCCCGCATTGCGGCGTACTGGGCGACCACTACGCGCTCAAGGGCGACTCGCACCGTGCAGGCTTGTGGAAGTGCCAGGATTGCCGCAAGCAGTTCAGCGTGACCGTTGGGACCGTGTTCGAGCGCAGCAAGATCGAATTGAACAAGTGGCTGATGGTTGTCCATCTGATGTGCGCCAGCAAAAAAGCAATTTCGAGTCTCCAGATTTCGCGCATGTTGGGCGTTACCTACAAGTCTGCATGGTTCATGACCCACCGCGTGCGCGAGGCCATGAAGTCCGGTAGCACCGGCTTAATGGGTTCGGGTGGTGGCACCGTAGAGGCCGACGAGACCTATTGGGGCAATAACGGCAAGCAGCGCAAAGGCGCGCGCGGTTATCAGCACAAGATGAAGATTGTTTCGCTGGTCGAGCGCGGCGGCAGTAAGCGCAGCATCGTTGTGCCCGCCGTGAATGCCAAGGTTTTGCGCGCAACTCTTGACGACAATGTGTGTAAGTCAGCCCACCTGATGACTGATGAGCACTCGGGCTATACCTTGGCCGGACGTGAATTTGCCTCGCATGGTGTTACCCGCCACGGCAAGGGCCAATATGTTGACGGCGCAAACCACTCGAACACCGTGGAGTCCAGTTTTAGTCTGCTGAAACGTGGCCTGATTGGCACTTTCCATCATGTAGGTGAACAGCACCTACAGCGGTACGTCACCGAATTTGACTTCCGGTGGAATAACCGCAAGATTTGCGACAAGGACCGCGTAGAAACCCTCCTTCAGGGCGTCGGCGGCAAGCGCCTCATGTATCAAACGACTGCTACAGGGTGAGGCACCTTTTATGAGCGCGCAGACCAATGTGATTGCCGCCTTCGATGAAGACCACGCCATTCGCTTGTCTGGCGTGACCAAGTCGCAGCTTCGGTACTGGGTCCGCAGTGATTTCTTTGCGCCCAGTTTTTCGGACACCAGTCACAAGGCATTCGCTCGCGTCTACTCCTTCAACGACATAGTCGAGTTGAAGGTATTGAACATGCTTCGAAACACCTTCAGGGTTAGCCTGCCGCATCTGCGCGCGGTGAAGGAGAAGCTTGGCTCGCGCCCGTGGAGCGGCGTGAAGCTGTTTGTCCACAAGCGAAGCGTCGCGTGGGTCGAGCCGAAGTCCGCGAAGCATCAAGAGATTGCGAGCGGTCAGTACATCGTTCCTGTGGCGCTTGACGAGATTGTCAACGCGACTAAGGGCGAGCTTGCCCGTATGAAAGAGCGCGACAAGAGCACCGTGGGCAAGATTCTGAAGTCCCGATTTGTGAATCACAACGCGGCGGTGATCGCCGGCACCCGAATCCGTGTAAGCGCGGTCAAGGCATTCTCCGAGGCCGGATACACTCCTGCGCAAATCGTTCGGGAATACCCCGATCTGACTAAAGATGACGTTAAAGCTGCTCTCGCCTACAAGGACGAAAGAGCGGCGGCCTGATGGCGAAATGCTCAATTCCTTTTTTCATCGACAACTGCGTGGCCGAATCGGTCCCGAAGCTATTGGAAAAGGCAGGGCATAACGTGGTCAGGCTGCGGGACTGTATGCCGAGGGACACTAAAGACCCAGTGGTAGCGATTGCCGCGTCGGCCAGCGGCAGAGTGCTAGTTACGAGAGACAAGGATTTCAAGCAGATCGCCAAGTCGCTGAACACGACGCGGAGAGACTCTCAGCAGCTTCACCGAGTGGCGTTGCGCTGCCCCGACCCAAATTCCGCAAAGCGAATGCAGGCGGCGCTGCCCTTGATCGAGTTCGAGTGGGCGAGGCACCTAGAGTCGATGACCATGCAACCCTTCCTGATCGAAATAACGGATACAGCAATTCGGGTGGTGCGATGAACAAGGAAAAGCCAGCGCCAGGAATGGACGATGTGCTGCGCCGAATGCTTGCCAGCCCGCCGGAGCCGCACAAGCCGGCAAAGGCTGCGAAGCCGAAGCCGAAGCCCAAGGCAAAGAAAAAGCCCGCCTAGTGCGGGCTTGTCGTTCCTGACGGCGTATGCAGCCGCGCAACAATCATTCGGGATCTTTGGGTAGGAACTCCAGAACTTGAAGCACTAGGGCGTCGAGTGCTTGGCTTGCCTGCTCGAAGTTCGGCCCTTGCCCTGAAGCCACGAATGTTCCCTTCACCGATGTCATCTCTGCCAAATCTCTTCGAAGGGCGGTTTGGTTAGTGACGTTTCGAGCGAGTATAAAAAGCAGCGCGTGAATCGCCGACGTGTCTATTAACTGCTGGGTCTGAATGGCGTGCATCGTTTTCGCCATGTCGGAAAGAAGGGACTTCAGTTCTGCCGTATCCATGGTCACCACCTAAACAAGCCCGCACTTTGCGGGCTTTTCATTGGGAGAGAAGAAATGGGACGAATCGTTTGCGACTACAGCGAGCTCCTAGCTGATCTTGAACCCCTTAATGCCTTTGAGGGCCTTGGTCAGGTCGGCGCGGACCTTGTTCACGATTTGCTTTTTGCCGGCTTGGATGACCTGACCGTATGTACCGGTAGCTCCACAACCCTTGCAGGTGATCTTGTCCTGCGGTTTGGGATTCGCCGGCCGTTCGAATTGGTCGCTGCCGCAGGCGGCGCATTTGAGGGTAACGGTGCTGGTTCCCATGGCTCAATCTCCTTGGAGGCGTGACATGCGACTGAAAATACTTTCCCTGCTTGCGAAGCTGTTGCGCATACAGTTCA
The DNA here is from genome assembly GCA_041671585.1 of Arenimonas sp. Classification (GTDB taxonomy): domain Bacteria; phylum Pseudomonadota; class Gammaproteobacteria; order Xanthomonadales; family Xanthomonadaceae; genus Arenimonas. The sequence continues at coordinate 4,003 of JBAZBG010000214.1, forward strand.
AGGTGGACGGTTTGCCCTACGGAGCGTGCTACCACTTGCGCGCCGAGTCATTTAGCCAAGCGGCGCAGTCGTAGCGCAGGCTGCCCCATTCGCCTTGAAGGCGAGCAACGAAGACTCGGTCATTTCCATCCACAAGGGTATTGAGCGCGTCTCTGAGCGCCGTGGCGGAAGTTGTCGTGTCGAGTAGCCAAACAGACTCCATGCCCTTGCAGTAGGTGAACTTCTTCAGGTATTCAAAAACCGGGGCGTAGTTGCGTCCGGGCTGCTTGAGATCGTAGGTAACGAGGTAGATAGACACTTTCCTTCCCCTGTGGGCCGCTTTGCGCGGCTACTAGGAGAAACGGCCCCCGACCCCCGTCGAGGCCATGGGTTTGTCACCTACATAATCGCCTAAAAAAAGCCCCGCAGTGCGGGGCTTTTTCATTCCATGAAGCAGCCAATCACCCGCGCTTCATCGACCCGAAGAACTCGTCGTTGGACTTGGTGGTCTTCATCTTGTCGAGCAGGAATTCCATCGCCGACAACTCGTCCATCGGGTGCAGCAGCTTGCGCAGGATCCAGATCTTCTGCAGCAGGTCCGGTTCGATCAGCAGCTCCTCGCGGCGGGTGCCCGAGCGATTGATGTTGATCGCGGGGTAGACGCGTTTCTCGGCGATGCGGCGATCCAGGTGCACTTCCGAGTTGCCGGTGCCCTTGAACTCTTCGTAGATCACCTCGTCCATCTTCGAGCCGGTGTCGACCAGGGCCGTCGCGATGATCGTCAGCGAGCCGCCTTCCTCGACATTGCGCGCGGCGCCGAAGAAGCGCTTCGGGCGATGCAGGGCATTGGCGTCGACGCCGCCGGACAGGACCTTGCCGGAGCTCGGCACGACCATGTTGTAGGCGCGGGCGAGGCGGGTGATCGAGTCGAGCAGGATGACCACGTCGCGCTTGTGTTCGACCAAACGCTTGGCGCGCTCGATCACCATTTCGGCGACCTGCACGTGACGCGCGGCCGGTTCGTCGAAGGTGGAGGAAATCACTTCGCCGCGCACGGTGCGCTGCATGTCGGTCACTTCTTCCGGACGTTCGTCGATCAG
>JBAZBG010000215.1:0-3191 GCA_041671585.1 Arenimonas sp.
TCCACTCGCCCGCCTGCCGCAGGGCGGTGTTCATTGCCCAAATCGTCAATGCCTTGATCTGCCCGGTGTGCTCGGCAACCGGAATGAATACATCGGGCGTCAGCGTGCCGCGAGAGCGGTTGTCCCAACGCATCAGCGCCTCGGCGCCGACCGGTTGCAAATCGCGGCAGCGCACCTTCGGCTGGTAGTGCATGTGCATCTCGCCGCGCTGGATCGCCGAGGCCAGCTCGATCTCGATGTCCCAGAACTCGGAGAGTTGCTCGTCCTGTTCCGCGTCCGGAGCAAACAGGCAATGCTGGCCGTTGGCGCGCGCGCTTACGATGGCGCTCTCGGCCAGGCGAAGCAGGAACTCCGCATGGCTCGCATGCATCGGGCACAGCGCGGCGCCGATGGTCACCGCGATCTTTACCCGTCCCTGTCCGAACTCGAACGGCAGGTCCAACAGGCGAAACAGTTTCTGCGTGGCCAGTTCGGCGTGGCCCTTGTTCATGATGCGCGGCAGGATCAGCGCAAAGCGGTTGTCGCCGATCCGCGCCACGTAGTCGTAGGCGCGCGCTACCTGGCGCAGCTGCAGCGCCACGTGCTGCAAAGTCCTGTCGCCAAATTCGTAACCATGGGTGCCGTTGATCGCGGTGAAGCCGTCGATATCCACCACCAGCAAGGCCAGGCTGCTCTGCTTGTCGTTGGCCTGGATAACCTGGCGGCGCAAAGCCAACATGAACGTGCGGCGATCGTGCAGCCCGGTGAGTTCGTCTTCGCTCATGCTCGTGGGCGGCGTCAGTCGAGAAAGAGTTCTTTCGGATCGATGTTGTAGGCACCGGTCGGGAGGCCGCCCTTGACGGTGAGCGGCTGCCCGCGATCATCGAGTTCGACCAGGCTCAGATCGACAGTTCGAAACTTGCTCAGCGGGGCCTTGTCCGGGTCCAGCAACACCATCACGCTGGGCCGCAATCGCTTCAGGCTATGCACGGCGATGATCACGCCGACTTCGCCGTTGGAAAGTTCCACCAGGGTGCCGGTCGGATAGATGCCGCAGGTCTGGATGAACTGTTCCACCAGCTCGGCCTGGAACAACTTGCCCCGGTGTTCGTACAACTCGGACACGGCGTTATGCGGCGAACGGCTGCTGGCATGCGGCCGGACGCAGGTCATGGCGTCGTAGCTGTCGACCAGGCCCATGATCCGTCCGTAAATCGGAATTTCATTGCCCTTGAGGCCTTGGGGATAGCCACTGCCATCGTGGCGTTCATGGTGTGTGGCCACTATCTCCACGACCCTGGGCGATATTCCCTGCGTGCGCTCCACGATCTCCAGGCCATGGCCGACATGGCGTTTGATCAAATCGACTTCATCCTCGGCCAGGGAGCCTTGCTTGGCCAACAGGTCCACCGGCACGCGGGTCTTGCCGACATCGCACAGCAGGCCGCCCAGCGAAAGCCGCTGGACCTCTTCTTTCTCCAGGCCCAGGTGGCGACCGAAGCTCGCCGCCCAGATTGCACAACCGAGGGCATGGTGGTAGCTGTAATTGTCCCAACGCTTCATCTCCTTGATCCAGTGGAATGCCGAAGGATTGCGCAGGATTGAATCGACCATGGCGTCGACACCGTCCTTGAGCTTGCCCAGGTCGAGATGGTGGCCGTTCTGCAAGTCGGCCATGACCTCCTCGACACCGCGGGCGAGCATGCCGTGTGCTTCGCCAGCCAGCTCCCGTTCGCTGTCGAAGTCGCTCTGGATGGTCCACTCGGTCTTGCGCAGCTCCTGCACTTCATCGCGCGCCCGTGAATTATTCAGCAGCTCCGAGGCGTGGTGCTCGATAAATCGAAGTTCCGGCGCCTTGCCGCGCGTGGAATCGACAAACACATAGCTGCAAATGCGCTGCAGCTTTTCGATTTCTTCGTCGGACTCCAGCCTGAGCCCTTCCAATGGGAAGGGGGTTTCGATCCAGGGGCGATCCAGGCGGCTGACGAACATGCCGCGCACCAGGCCGCGCACGCTGATCCGCTGCTCGTAGGAGGTGTTGGCCATGTTGGACCGGCTTGACGGGGACCGGAGCACACAGTAGCGCATCCAAATGGCCAAAATACCGCCTTGACCTCGCGCCGATCCGCGCCCAGACTTATCCATCTTATAATCGCGATGGAAAGATACATGGATCTCGACGCATGGTCTGCCTGTCTCCGGGTCCTGGCCGACCCGACCCGGGTTCGCTTGCTGGCGCTGCTTGAGCGCGAGGAACTGACTGTGGCCGAGCTCTCGGCGGTGACCCGCCTGGCCCAGCCCCGGGTGTCCACGCACCTGGCCAAGCTCAAGGACGCCGATCTGGTGCGTGACCGCCGCGCCGGCGTTTCGGCCTATTACCGCTTCAACGAGGACAACCTGGAGCCTGCCGAACGGGCGCTCTGGGAAGCCCTGCGCGCCGGTACCGACGATCCCCTGCTGCGACAGGATGCCGAGCGCATGCCGGACGTGCTGGCCACGCGCGCCTCGGACCATAACTGGGCCGATTCGGTCGCCGGCGACATGGAACGGCACTATTCGCCGGGCCGCACCTGGGAGGCCCTGGCGCGCGCGGCGCTGCCCATGCTCGAACCGGGCGAAGTACTGGACGTCGCCTCCGGCGATGGCGTGCTGGCGGAATTGCTGGCGCCGCACGCGCGCCGTTACGTCTGCATCGACAGCAGCACCAAGGTCGTGCTGGCCGCCAGCGAGCGCTTGCGCAAACTCGAACATGTCGAGGTGATGGAAGGCGACATGCAAGCCTTGCCCTTTGACAAGCCGCAGTTCGACCTGGTGTTGCTGATGCACGCTTTGACCTATGCCGAAAAACCGGCGCTGGCGGTAGCCGAAGCCACGCGAGTGCTGCGCAAGGGCGGCCGCCTGCTCGTCACTTGCCTGGCCAAGCACGAGCACAAGAGCGCCGTGACGCCGTACGGGCACGTCAACCTTGGCTTCACGGAAAAAGAGCTGCGCAAGTTCGCCGCCAAGGCCGGTCTGTCGGTGCAGGTCTGCCAGGTGGTCACGCAGGAAAAACGCCCGCCGCATTTTGAAGTATTGACGCTATTGGCCCGCAAGGAATGACCGAGCTGCCGTGGAAAAACCCGCAGCGCGTCGCCCTGCTGGAGCAAGCGCTGGCCGAGCGGATCCTGATCATCGATGGCGCCATGGGCACGATGATCCAGCAACACGCGCTC
>JBAZBG010000215.1:3291-5068 GCA_041671585.1 Arenimonas sp.
GAAGCGTCGCGTGCGCTGATCGAGGGCGGCAGCGACGCGATCATGGTCGAGACGATCTTCGACACGCTCAACGCCAAGGCGGCGCTGTACGCGCTGGACGTGTTGTTCGAGGAACTCGGCGAACGCGTGCCGATCATGATTTCCGGCACCATCACCGACCGCTCGGGACGCACGCTTTCCGGCCAGACCGCGGAAGGCTTCTGGTATTCGCTGCGCCATGCGCGGCCGTTGTCGGTCGGTCTGAACTGCGCCCTGGGCGCCAAGGACCTGCGCCCGCACATCGACATGCTGGCGCAGGTGGCGGACACCTTCGTCAGCTGCCACCCGAATGCCGGTCTGCCCAATGCTTTCGGCGGCTACGACGAAGGCCCCGGCGAGATGTCGGAGATGCTCGGCGAATTCGCCCAGGCCGGGTTGCTCAACCTGGTTGGCGGGTGTTGCGGCACCACCCCGGCGCATATCCGCGCCATTGCCGACGCCGTCGCCGGCCTCGCCCCGCGCGTCATTCCCTCGCTGGCACAGCACACGCGACTGTCCGGCCTGGAACCATTCGTCATCACGCCAGACACCAACTTCGTCAACGTCGGCGAGCGCACCAATGTCACCGGCTCGGCGCAGTTCAAGAAGCTGATCCTGGAGAACCGCTACGACGAGGCCCTGACCGTTGCGCGACAACAGGTCGAGAACGGCGCCCAGGTCATCGATGTCAACATGGACGAGGGCATGCTCGACGCAGAAGCTGCGATGTCGCGCTTCCTGCGCCTGATCGCCGCCGAACCGGACATCGCCCGCGTGCCGTTGATGATCGACTCGTCCAAGTGGAGCGTGATCGAGGCCGGCCTGAAATGCGTGCAGGGCAAGGCGATCGTCAATTCGATTTCCATGAAGGAAGGCGAGTCGGCCTTCCTGCAGCAGGCGGCGAAAGTGCGCCGCTACGGCGCGGCGGTCGTGGTCATGGCCTTCGACGAACAAGGCCAGGCCGACACGTTCGAGCGCAAGGTGGAGATCTGTTCTCGCGCCTATGCGCTACTGACAGAGCAGGCCGGTTTTGCGCCGGAAGACATCATCTTCGACCCGAACATCTTCGCCATCGCCACCGGCATCGAGGAACACAACGACTACGCCGTCGCCTTCATCAACGCCACGCGCGAGCTCAAATTGCGTTTTCCGCTCAGCCATGTCTCCGGCGGCGTTTCCAACGTATCGTTCTCCTTTCGCGGCAATAATGCCGTGCGCGAGGCGATCCATGCCGTATTCCTGTACCACGCCATCCAGGCGGGCATGGACATGGGCATCGTCAATGCCGGCGGCCTGCCCATCCTCGACGACCTCGAACCGTCATTGCGCGAAGCCGTCGAAGACGTGGTGCTCAATCGCCGCGACGACGCCACCGAGCGCCTGCTGACCGAGGCCGACAAGCACAAATCGAAAAAGGGCGAAGCGCGCAGCGAGGATCTCAGCTGGCGCGACAAGCCGGTGAACCTGCGCATCCAGCATGCACTGGTGCATGGCATCGACAAGTTCATCGAGCTCGATGCCGAGCAATCCCGGCAGGAGGCCGCGCGACCGCTGGACGTCATCGAAGGGCCGCTGATGGACGGCATGAATATCGTCGGCGACCTATTCGGTGCTGGGAAGATGTTCTTACCTCAGGTCGTGAAGTCGGCGCGCGTGATGAAAAAAGCCGTGGCCCACCTGATCCCCTACATCGAAGCCGAAAAGCTGCGCACCGGCGACGCCGGCAAGGCCAAGGGCAAGGTGCTGATGGCCACGGTCA
>JBAZBG010000216.1:0-5052 GCA_041671585.1 Arenimonas sp.
CGCCGCGGGCGGCGATGTTCAAGGCCGGCAGCGGCTCTGGCGGGGTCGATCATTTCGATACGTCGGCGCCGCTGTATCGCTACATCCAGCGGGCCACGGCGCTGCGTCGGGAGCATCGACTGCTCTCGCGCGGCAGGCCAACCGTGCTCAAGGACAATGCCGCCGGCCCCGGCGTGCTGGCCTACCGGATGGACCACGCGGATGCGTCGGCGCTCGTCGTTTTCAATACGTCGGATAGCGAGGCCTTGCTCGACAACCTCGAGACCGGCGCCGCCCCGGGCCAGCGGCTGGCCGGGGTATTCGATATCGATGGCGCGGCCACTGATGTGGTGACCGGTGCGGGCGGGCGGATCACGATGAAGCTGCCGGCACGCAGCGGAAAGGTGTGGCTGGTGACGGACGAGTCGGTTGCCCCGATCCCTGATGCTGCGAGCATTACGCTCGATGACCTGGGCGAGGTTGTGGTCACCGGCGATTTCGCGGTTTCCGGAACCGCCGCCGGCGTGCGGCAGCTCAAGCTGGTCGTCGATGGCGACCTGGCCGCGGCGCGAACGGTCGCCGTCGGCGCCGACGGTCGTTGGCGCGACACCGTCGTCACCGGCAACATGATCGACGCGACCATCGAGCACAGCGTCGTGGCCTGGGCCGAGTCGCCAGCGGCGGTTTCGGTCAGCCGGCAATTCAAGGTGTCGCGGCGTTGGGTCGAATTGGTCGCGTTCGCCGACCCGAAGGGCGATGACCAAGGCCCGGCGCGGCGCTATTTGTATCCCACGGATGCCAGTTGGGGCAGCCATCGCCAACTCGATATCCAGCGGGTCAGCGTTGCCAGCGCCGGCGGCGCGATGAAGATCGCGTTGCGCATGAATGAAATCACCACGCCGTGGAATCCGCCGAACGGCTTCGACCATGTTGCCTTCACGATCTTCGTGCAGCTGCCGGACCGCGACGGCGGCAGCACGGTCATGCCGTTCCAGAACGCCAGTTTGCCCGAGGGCATGCGCTGGCATTACCGGCTGCGCGCACACGGCTGGTCGAATGCGCTTTTTTCCTCGCTCGGAGCGTCGGCCGGCAACGACGGCATGCCCATGGCGCCGGCCGCGGTGATCGACGTGGATCCAGCGGCGCACACGGTCAGCTTCACGTTTGCGAGCAGTTCCCTGGGCGGCGCGCAGTCCTTGTCGGGCGCCCGGATCTACATCAGCACCTGGGACTACGACGGCGGATTTCGGCCGCTGTCGCCAGCCGCCGCCGCCGCGGCCTTTGCCGGTGGCGAAGGTGCACGCGATCCCCTGATCATGGACGATACCGCGGTGATCACCTTGCCCTGAGCCGGCGCACTGAATCGCGTAGACTCGCGCCACTGACATGGAGTCCAGGATGCCCCAAGAAGCCTTCGACAGTCCGCGCCTGCTGGCAGATATCGGCGGCACCTATGCGCGCTTCGCCCTGGAGACCGCGCCCGGCGTGTTCGAACACAAACAGTCGATGCGTTGCGCCGACTACGCCGATTTCCATGCTGTCGTCACCGCCTATCTTTCTGCGCTGGATGTGGGTCCGATCCGCAATGCGGCGGTCGCCATCGCCAACCCGGTAGCCGGCGACCAGGTGCGGATGACCAATTACCACTGGCAATTTTCCATCGAGCAAATGCGTGCGCGCCTGGGCTTCGACAATCTGGTGGTGGTCAACGATTTCACGGCGCTTGCGATGTCGCTCCCGGGGCTGCTGCCGCACCAGCGGCGCCAGGTCGGCGGCGGCGCGCCGGTGTCGCGCAGCGTGCTCGGCCTGCTCGGATCGGGCAGCGGCCTGGGCGTGTCCGGCCTGATCCCGGCCGACCACGGTTGGATCGCCCTGGGTTCGGAAGGCGGCCACACCAGCTTCTCGCCGCGCAATGAGCGCGAAATCCATATCCTGCAGTACGCCTGGCGCCACCTTGCGCACGTTTCCTTCGAGCGCCTGCTGTCCGGCCCGGGTATCGAATTGATCTACCGTGCGCTCGCCGATCGCGCCGGCGTTGCCGACGAAGGGCTCAGCGCGCCGGAGATCAGCCAGCGCGCGCTGGAAGGGCATGACCCGCTGTGCCTGGAAGTGATCGACGCGTTCTGCGCCATCCTCGGCACCGCGGCGGCCAACCTCGCCGTCACCCAGGGCGCCTTCGGCGGCATCTACATCGGCGGCGGCATCGTGCCGCGCATGGGCGACTACTTCGACCGCTCCGGTTTTCGCGAGCGCTTCGAAGACAAGGGTCGCTTCAGCGATTACATGAAAGGCATTCCGACCTACGTGATCACCGAAGAGGACGCGACCTTCATGGGCGCCTCGGTGATTCTGTCGGCGCAGTTGGGTGGACTGGAGTCGACCGACGCCTCGACCATCCTCAACCAGGTTCGCCGTGCGCGCAGCAGCCTGTCGCCAGCCGAGCAACGCGTGGCCGACCATGTCCTGGCCCATCCACGTTCGGCGCTCAACGATCCGATCGCGCAACTGGCGCGTGCCGCCGATGTCAGCCAGCCGACCGTGATCCGTTTTTGTCGTTCGCTGGGTTGCAAGGGCCTGTCGGATTTCAAACTGCGCTTGGCTTCGGGGCTGACCGGTACCATGCCGATCACCCATGCGCTGGTGACGGGCGAGGATACGTTGCTGGAGGTCGGCGACAAGGTATTGGGCAACACGGCATCGGCCATCCTGCAAGTGCGCGATCACCTGAATCGCGAAACCATCGACCAGGCCGTGCGCCTGATCAGCGATGCCGACCGGGTCGAGTTCTACGCGGTCGGCCACTTCGGCAGCGTCGCCGACGATGCCCACTTCAAACTGTTGCGCATGGGCGTTTCCACGGCCGCGTACACGGTGCCGCGGCTGCAGGTGCTGGCGGCGAACCTGTTGCGCCCCGGCGTGGTGGCCGTGGTGATCAGCGGCAGCGGCCGCATCGACGAACTGCTCGACGTGGTGGATAAAGCGCACGAACGCGGCGCGGTGGTGATCGCGATTACCGCCAGCCAGTCGCCGCTGGCGCGCAAGGCCGACGTCGCGCTGATCGTCGACCATGTCGAAGACATTGCCACGCAGGTGCCGATGATCAGCCGGATATTGCACTTGCTGATGATCGACATCCTGGTGGTCGGCGTGTCCATGCGCCGCGGCGCAAACAGCGTGCCGCAGTTGGGCAACGCGGCCAGCATGGCGCTGGATGAGGAGCGGCCGGCACAGGCCGCGCGCGCGGCGCGCCCGACCAGCCCGGGCATCAGTTCCGCGGGAGCCTTGGCGGACTTGACCTCGCACGGCCGGTCGGGCAGCTAGGACGGCTGCCCCGGGTTGATGCTGCAGCGCAATATGGAAGCGCCCTGGAAACCGGCGGCGTAACAGCTACCGGGGCGGAAGAAAGTGCGGCTAACACGCGCTTTACATATTTCCATGAAAACGGTTACATTCGGTTCCGGAAAGCTTGCCGGAGGGGGTTAAGCGCGCTTGAACGTGACCATCAAGGATGTAGCTCGCGCAGCGAAGGTCTCCGTCGCCACGGTGTCGCGCGCGCTCAATGGTCACGACAACGTCACTGAAGCGGCGCGCAACAATGTGCTCAAGGTGGCCGCCGAACTTCGCTACAGCCCACATGCGGCCGCGCGCAGCCTTAGCAGCCGCCGGACCCACACGATCGGCGTGGTGCTGCCGGATCTGCATGGCGAGTTCTTCTCCGAGCTGGTGCGCGGCATCGATCAGGTTGCGCGCGAGCACGGCAAGTACTTGCTGGTGTCCAGTTATCACGGCCATCCGGAAGAGCAGGGCGCTGCATTGCGCGCGATGCGCGGACGCGTGGATGGCCTGCTGGTGATGTCGCCCTATGTGAATCACTCCGGCTTTGTCACCGAAAATCTGACGCCGTCGCTGCCGGTGGTGTTGATCAATACCCACCTGCCCAGCGCGGACCTCGTTTCCTTGTCTATCGACAATTACGGTGGCGCCATGCAGATGGTCCGCCATCTGATCGAGTGCGGTCATCGGCGGATCGCGTTCATCGCCGGGCCGGACGACAACTTCGATGCGCGCGAGCGCCTGCGCGGCTATCGCGATGCCCTGGTTGCGGAGCTGCCGGAAGCGCAGGAATGGGTGCTCGCCGGTGACTTCAGCGAGGCGTCAGGACACGCCGCGGCGGTCACCATTGCCGCTAGCGGCGAGCGGCCGGATGCGGTCTTCGCGGCCAACGACATGATGGCGCTGGGTTGCCTGTTCGGCTTGAACCAGGCCGGCATCGATGTGCCGGGCGACATCGCCCTGGTCGGGTTCGACGACATCCCGCTCGCGCGCTATGTGCATCCACCGCTGACCACCATGCGGGTGAATATCGCCGAGCTCGGCGCGCGTGCAATGCGCGCCTTGCTCGATTCCGATGCTGGCGCCGCGAACCAGGCCAGCAACGACTCGTTCGTCCCCAAGCTGATCGTTCGCGCATCCAGCGGCGCCGCCGCGAATCGCCGGGCGCGCGTCGACAGTTCCTGAAGACTCAAGCCAGGAACGTGTTTTTTTTGTGTTGCGATGTAACCGTTTTCAAGCGCATTGACCACCCCTGGGAGGGGAGCCTCATGAACCTTCAGAACCGAAAGTCGCGTCGACCGATACCAACACTGCTCAGCTGCGCATTGGCCGGTTGCCTGGCCCTGGCCGCACCCGCGGTGCTGGCACAGAGCACCGCGGCCACGCTGCGCGGCACCGTGACTGCCGATGCCCTACCGGCCGCCAACGCCGAGATAACCGCCACCAACCTGGCCAATGGTTACACCTCGCGCGCCAAGGCCAATGCCAACGGCGATTACGTGCTGGCGGGCCTGCAGCCTGGCAGCTATCGCATTGATGTGTCAGCGAACGGAAAGACCAGTTCGCAGACGGTCACCCTGGCTGTGGGCCAGACCGCGAGTCTGAACTTGCCGGTGGCTGCCGCGGCGGCGCCCACGCTGGCGTCGGTGGTGGTTACCGGCGTTGTACTGACCGAGACCAGGACATCGGAGATTGCCACCTATGTCTCGCAGAAGCAGATCGATGCATTGCCGCAAGGCC
>JBAZBG010000217.1:0-5036 GCA_041671585.1 Arenimonas sp.
GTGATGGTGAACGAATAAGTATCCTCGCACGCGTCCGGGCAATATGCCGCGTCGACCGTGTAGGTGCCCGGCGCAGTGACGCCGAAATTGACTTCCGTGAAACCACCGGTGGTGGTGGTCTGGACGAAGGACGGTGGCCCGCCATCGGCAGGTGTGAACGTGCCGGCTCCCAGGGCGGGCTCGGAGGTTATCGACCAGTTGATCGGGGTGCCGTCGGCAACCACGAGCGTGGAAGCCGCGTACTTGACCTTCAACAACGTTGAGGTGTTCTGCGCGATCCTGATCCTTCCGCCAGTGGGCGTAACGGCGGTGAGCGTGGGATCTTCAACGGTGATGGTGAATGTAACGGGTGTCGGCGGGCAGTTTGGCGCAGGAGTAACTGGGCAACCGCCGGTGACGGTGACGACATAAACGCCGCCGACGTAACTCTGGAAAAAGGTATTGGCATTACCGCTGCCATCCGGCGTGACCGTGGGTGAGCCGACGAAGCCATTGGAATCGTCGACCGCCCAAAAAGTGTCCTCGGGACTGGCCGCACCGTCGACCAGGTACTGAACGCCAAGCGGCACGGTCGCGCCCTGCAATACGGTGAAACTCGTCGCTGTCATTGCGGTAAGCGTGTAAGTGGACGGCGTAACGACGTTCACCAGCCAGGTCAGCGAACCGGTGGTGCTGCAGTTCGCATTGCAGGTGATTGTCACCGAGAACGAGCCGGTGGAGGCGCCGGGCGTTACGCTGAAACCCTGGGGCCCGGGGGCTTGAACGCCCGTAGCCGTGGTCGGCGGATCGAGCGTGGCGCCACCCGTGGTGTCGCCGGTGATGGAGATGGTGTACGGCATGCCACCGCCACTCGCGCAGTTCCCCTGGTCGACGACGCTGTAAGTGACGCCAACCGACGTGCTGGGGCTCGTGGTCGTCGGAGTGGTGGACTGGGATTGCAGGTCGCAAATACTGATAACCGCAGCTGCGGGCAAACTCCAGCCGGCGCCGATCAACAAAACCAGAAAACCAGCCAGCCTGAAAAGGACGTTATGGGCTTGGCGTTTCGCAGGGAAGGCGGCGGCGATACCCGTCAGAAAATTCATCGATCTGTCCCCGAACGTGCGGTTGTGAGTCCCCGCGCCGAGTATAGCGACAGTTTCGCCAGTGCAAGAGGTCGGGCCCGCCGCGATTTTGCCGGACTTCCCCCGCCATCGCTTTTTCGCTGAATTCCAGTTATAAATCCACGCACCTGGTAGCGCGGCTTTCGCGCCGCTTCAGGGCTTTGGCGCGAACCGCGTTGCCCCTTTGGAGCCACGCCAGATGAATGCGTCTATTACTTGTCCCCTTGCACCCCGCTTTTCCGTTTTTGCCGCCACGGCCTTGCTGGTATTCGGTGCCGGTCTTCCGGCGCGGGCGCCGCTTGCTGCAGTGCGCAACGCCGAAGACCTGCTGATCGTCGACTGCCTGTTGCCGGGGCAGATCCGCTCGCTCGGCCGGCAAGCCACGTTCCTCAGCGCCCGCCGGCCGATCCGGACCACGCAGGCCGACTGCGAGATTCGCGGCGGCGAGTATGTTTCCTATGACCGGGCCAACTACCAGACTGCATTGAAGGTCTGGCTCGACCAGGCCATGGCCGGCAGCGCCGAGGCGCAGAACAACGTCGGCGAGATCTATTCCAAGGGGCTCGGCACCGAGCCTGACTACGGCATGGCCGCGCAGTGGTTCCAGAAAGCCGCCGCGCAGGGTTATGGCCGCGCCAAGATCAACCTCGGCTTTCTGTACGAGCAGGGCTTCGGCGTGCCGCAAGACACGGCCAAGGCCTTGAACCTGTATCGCGAAGCGTCGGGCATCCAGGACGAATTGCTGTACGCGTCGGCGGTGGAAGTGCAGTTCAAGGAAAAGGACGCCCAGATCAGCGGCCTGCAGTCCGAAGTGCAGAGCGCGCAGGCTACGTCGGAGGAATTGCGCGGGCAGGTCAGGCAGCTGCAACAACAGTTGTCGGAACGTCGGCGCGCACTGGAAACGTCGCAGCGTGAGCTGCGCGATACGCAGACGAAGCTGGCGCAGGCCAAGCAATCGCAGGATGAAGGGCTGACCCGCCTGCTCGAGAATCAATTGCTGACCCAGGAGCAGCAGATCAGCGCCCAGCGCACCCAGATCGCTTCGCTCGAACAACGTTCCGGCGGCGGCGCGCTGTTGGCCGGTTCGCCCGGTTCGCTGCAAATTCTCGATCCGATCTTCGTGGCCACTCGCGGCCGCCCGACGGCCGTGGTCCGCTCGCCTGGCAAGCGCAAGCTGGTTGGCCGCGTGAGCAATCCGGCTGGAATCGCGCAGGTCACCGTCAATGGTGCGCCGGCCACGCTGGCCGCCAACGGTACCTTCAGCTCCGATGTCGATGTCGCTGCTGGCGGAACGGTGGTGAAGGTAGCTGCGGTCACCAAACAGGGTGGTCGCGCGCAACTTGATTTCACGATGGTCCCGCAAGCCGGCGGCACGACGGTGAGCGCGTCGGCGTCCGCGCCCACGCCGACCGGCGCGATGCCGCGCGACCTGAAGCTTGGCCGTTACTACGCCGTGGTGATCGGCAACAACAGCTATAACGATCGCGCCTATGCGCCGCTGAAGAGTGCTGCGAACGACGCCACCGCCGTGGCCAACATGTTGCGCACGCGCTACGGTTACCAGACCACGCTGCTGTTGAATGCCGGTCGCCTGGAAATGATGAGCGCGCTCGACGACATGCGGCAGAAGCTCGGCGCGCAGGACAATCTGCTGATTTATTACGCCGGCCACGGCGAGATCGATGCGGCTGGCAAGGGCTACTGGATTCCCGCCGATGCTTCGGCGAGCAACAGCAAGTCCTGGATTTCCAACGCCATGATCAGCGACGTCATGAACGCCATGCCGGCCAAGCATGTGCTCACGGTGGTCGACTCCTGCTATTCGGGAACCATGAGCCGGGCGTCGGCGCCGAGTTTCGACGCCGGTTCGATGCCGGCCGACAAGTGGGCGACCTGGGTCAAGACGATGGCCAACGGTCGCTCGCGAACCGCCCTGACGTCGGGCGGTTTGCAGCCGGTGCCGGACGTCGGCTCGGGCAACCACAGCTACTTCGCCCGCGCCTTCCTGAATGTCCTGCAGGACAACAACCGCTTGCTGGCGGCGCAGCGCCTGTATAACGAAGTCTCGACGTCGGTGGCCCTGAGCGCGGTCAATTCGCCGCTGCCGCAGTCGCCGCAGTACGCTCCGATCCGGTTTGCCGGCCACGAGAGCGGGGAATACTTCTTCCTGCCGAAAGGCGGCACTGCCAAGGGGCCGTGACACGGAGCTAGCCGAAACCGGCGCAAGCCGCTTATAATTCGCGCCCTGCCGGGCAGTTCAGCGCCCCGACCAGACCGGAGAGGTGGCAGAGTGGTCGAATGTACCTGACTCGAAATCAGGCGTCGGTGTAAGCCGACCGTGGGTTCGAATCCCACCCTCTCCGCCATAAATGAAAAGGCCCCTTCGCGGGGCCTTTTTATTTGTCCTTCCCCTGACTCCCGCGCAGATGGAAGCTTGCGCGCTGGCATACTGCGCCGATGAACAAGAAGAGGCGGCATCGTCAGGGGCCATTGGCAGCGCAATTGAAGCCGTCGGCTTCGGGCGACGCCGGCCCCGGCGCGCCCAGCCCGGAGCGCTGGCCGGCGCTCACCGGCTTGCGCGGCATTGCGGCATTGGCGGTGCTCTTGTTTCACGCCTTCATTCTTGCCGGCAAGCCGCCGACCGTAGCCGCGCCGCTGGCCTGGCTGTTTTCGGCCGGCTGGTCGGGCGTCGATATCTTCTTCACCTTGTCCGCGTTTCTACTGACGATTCCATTCGTCAGGACCGAGAGCACGCGCGGCGTCGAGCCGTCGTTGCGCGTGTACGGACAACGCCGGCTGTTGCGCATCCTGCCCGCCTACTACGTGCAGGCTGCGATCCTGATTGCCCTGGGCTTGCTTGGCCTGGGTGTGACCGGGGGCTGGAGTGAGCCGACATTGCCTGCGATCTTCGCCAACCTGTTCTTTCTCTACGGCGCCTTGCCCGACTTCGGATCCATGGTTCCGCCCTGGTGGACGTTGCCGGTTGAGCTTGGCTTCTACCTCGTGCTGCCGCTGTTCGCGAAATGCCTGCGCCCGAGGCGCTGGGGCTGGCTGCTGCTGGGAATCGCACTCAGCCTGGCTTATCGCTTCTGGCTGATGAATGCCGGGCTGACGCGCGCCGAGGAGATCGCCTGGGTGGAGCACCTGCCGGGGCGATTGCACCAGTTCCTGGTCGGCATGCTGGCCGCGTATGCCTTCGTCCGGTTGCAGGCTCGCGCAGCGCTCCCGGGTGCGCGCGCGGCCGACCTGCTCGCTGCAAGTGCGGCGATCGTGTTCGTACTGTTGCCGGCGTTGGGGCTACTGGTTTCCGAGCATGCGTTCGATGGCGTGCCGGTGCGCGATCCGCTGTTGCTGTGCTGGCACCTGCTCGCCAGCGTGGTCGTTGCGGTGTTGTTGATCGCGCTTGCGGCCGGGGCTCCCCGAGTCGGCCGGCTGTTCTCGTCAGCGCCGGCGCGAGCCCTGGGCCTGGTCAGTTATAGCCTGTATTTGTGGCATTTCCCGGTAATGTTGGCGCTGCGCGAAAGCCTGGGTTATGCGTCGGCCCGCGAGAACTTCTGGGCGTTCGTGTTCTACAGCCTGCTGTTTTCGCTGCTCGTTGCCGGTGCCTCGTGGTGGCTGGTCGAGCGCCCTGCGCAGCAGTGGCGCCGGCAAGCTAAACTGGGCGCCTGACATCCGCGAGGCACCCATGTCCGAAATCCTGGTTCCTGTTTCCTTCGGCGAATTGCTCGACAAGATCGCCATCCTGCAAATCAAGTCCGAACGCATGGGCGATGCCGCGAAACTGGCGAATGTGCGCAAGGAGCTGGAGGCGCTGTCGGCGACCTGGCTGGAACACCCCGCGGCGCAGACCGAGATCGTCGAATTGCGCGCCGCGCTCAAGGCGGTCAACGAGCGCTTGTGGGTGATCGAGGACGATATCCGCCGCTGCGAGCG
>JBAZBG010000218.1:0-5008 GCA_041671585.1 Arenimonas sp.
CATCGAGCGGCCCATGCGCTCGGCCAGGCGCGCGTACTCCAGGTTGCTCAGACCGGGGCCATGCGCGGGATCGGGCAGGAACAGGTTCCACAGGCCGACGGCGCGGGCACGAACCTTGAGTTCTTCGAGCAGCGGCGGAATCTGCCAGCGGCGCTGAGGCTCCTCGTCCCAGGCCGCGAACTCCGCCTCGGCGGGAAAGACGTAGGCGTCCATGAACTCAGCCAACCGGGTATCGAGCGCCCGCGTACGTTCGGACATCGGAAACAAGCCGCTCATGCGAATCCCCTATCGATGTGTTTGTGTGTGTGGGAGCGGCTTCAGCCGCGATTGCTCCGCAAGCTGAAAAGAGCGAAGGACGAAGAGCATTCGCGGCTGAAGCCGCTCCCACAAGAGCTTAGGCGCTAATAGTACGTCCACAGCTCGCGACTATCGTGCAGGTGCGGCAGGGCGTTCCAGCTGCCCAGCGCCAGGCCGTAGGGCCGGCTGTGGAATTCGCACAGGCCGCTATTGCGCAGCGACAGGTTGAGGTCGATGGCGCTGCGATCCGACGCGCCCAGTACCGATTGCGCCAGTCGCGAGATGACGCCGCCGGAGGTGAGCACCAGCACGTTCTGATTTTCCTGCGCCGACAAACGCTTGCCGGCCTGCAGCACGCGTTCGCCGAACACCTGCCAGGTCTCCGGAACGTCGGCGATGCGGTCCTCCGACCAGGCGCTGAGCGCGGCATGGATCAGCGCACCGAGCGCCAGCAGCCCGCCCTGGTGGCGCGCGAGCACGGTCGGATGCTCGGGCTGCGCACGCGAAAAACCGTCGAACACCGCGTGATGATCGAATTCGTCCAGGCCGCTGTCGATCGTCGCTTTCGGCAGCGGCAGTCCGCGCTCGCGGTAGGCTGCCGCGATCGCGTCGAAGGTCTGCCGGTGCCGGCGCATGTTGCCGGTGACGACGGCATCGAAGCTGTGTCCGCTCGTCGCCAGCCACTGGCCCAGGCGCGCGCACTGCAGTTCGCCGCGCTCGGACAGGCAGTCGTAGTCGGCGCTGCCGGCGCTGGCCTGCCCATGGCGTACCAGCAGCAGGCTCATGAGGTGGCCGCCTCGTTGGCCAGGGCCAGTTCCTGGCCGCGTCGGGTCGCCGCGGCGATCGCCTGGGCCACCAGCTGGCGAAAACCGCCGGTTTCGAAACTCTCGATGGCCGCCGCGGTGGTGCCACCGGGCGAGGTGACGCGTTGGCGCAGGGTGGCCGCCGGCTCGCCGGATTCGGCCAGCATGCGCGCCGCGCCGGACAGGGTCTGCACCACCAGCGCCCGGGCGACGTCCGCCGGCAGACCCTGGGCCTGGCCGGCCGCCTGCATGGCCTCGGCCAACAGGAAAACGTAGGCCGGCCCGCTGCCGGACACGGCGGTGACCGCGTCCATGAGCACTTCATCCTCGATCCACTCGGTCAGGCCGGTCGCGCTGAGCAATTCGTCGGCCAGCTGCCGCTGCTCCAGGGAAACCTGCGCATTGGCGAACAGGCCGGTGGCGCCGGCGCCGATCAACGCCGGCGTGTTCGGCATCGCCCGCACTACCGGCAGTGCGCCGCCGAGCCAGCGCTCGAGCTGGTGGCTGGTAATGCCGGCGGCGATGGAGATGAGCAAGGGCCGTTGCCGCTGCGCCAATTCAGCCAGTTGCTCGGCCACCGGGCGCATCACGTCCGGCTTGACGGCGACCACCCAGACCGCGGCGCGCGCGGCCGCGGCGATATTGTCCTCGTGGACGTGCACGAAGAAGTCGCGGGCCAGCGCCTCGCGGAACGGCGCGTACGGTTCGGCGACATGGATGGTGCGCGCGGGGTGGCCGCGCGCGACCAGTCCGCCGATCAGGCTGCGCGCCATGTTGCCGCCACCGATGAAGGTGAGGGTGGCAGCGTTGACGGCGGCCTCTGCCTGGCTATCGGAATGCATGGTTGTCGCCTGCGTCTGCGTCTTCATGGAGGATATCAGCGGCAATACGAGCTTAAGTTCTAGCGCCAAACAATGCGGTGCCGACGCGGACCATCGTGGCGCCTTCCTCGATCGCGATCCGGTAATCCTCGCTCATGCCCATGGACAAGGTGTCCACGGCGGGGAATTCCAGCCGCAATTCGTCGAACCACGAGCGCAGGCGGCGAAAGGTCAGTCGTCGCTGCTGCAGGTCCGGTGTCGGTTCCGGAATCGCCATCAGCCCGCGCAGGCGCAGTCTCGGCGCCGCAGCCACCGCCCGCGCCAGCGGACCGATGTCGGCGGGCGCGCAACCCGACTTGCCGGCTTCGGCGTCGGCATTGACCTGAATCAGGATGTTCAGCGGCGGTCGATGTTCGGGCCGATGCCGGTTGAGCGCTTCGACCAGCTTGGCCCGGTCCAGCGATTGCACCCAGTCGAAATGTTCCGCGGCCTCCCGGCACTTGTTCGACTGCAGGTGGCCGATCAGATGCCATTCCAGACCCAGCGCTTGCAGCGCCTGCATCTTGGCCACGGCCTCGGCGACGTAATTCTCGCCGAACGCACGCTGGCCAAACGAGGCCAGGGTCGCCACCGCCTCGGCCGGCTGCGTCTTGGACACGGCCAGGAGCCGCACCGCTGGCCGTTCAGCGGCTCGGGCTGCGTTATCCAGGGCCTGCAACAGCGTGTGAAATGCTTGGCTTTGGGGGTTCATTGCTGGCATTGTCGGCCGTGATGGGAGCGCTATACTGCCCCGAGAGGCCGCGCACGCCTACCTAAATCTGCGCACACGAGGAGAGGCTCATGGACATCGCGGAACTATTGGCATTCTCAGTCAAGAACAAAGCGTCCGATTTGCACCTTTCGGCTGGCCTGCCTCCGATGATCCGGGTCGACGGTGATGTCCGCCGCATCAACATTCCGGCGCTCGACCACAAGCAGGTGCACTCGCTGGTCTACGACATCATGTCCGACAAGCAGCGGCGCGACTATGAAGAGTTCCTCGAGGTCGACTTCAGTTTCGAGATTCCCGGCCTGGCCCGCTTCCGGGTCAACGCCTTCAACCAGAACCGCGGCGCCGGCGCCGTGTTCCGGACCATTCCCAGCCAGATCCTGTCGCTCGAAGAACTCGGCTGCCCGCGGGTGTTCGCCGAACTGATCCAGCAGCCGCAAGGCCTGATCCTGGTTACCGGCCCGACCGGTTCGGGCAAGTCGACGACGCTGGCGGCGATGATCGACCACATCAACAAGAACGAGTTCGGCCACATCCTCTCGGTGGAAGACCCGATCGAGTTCGTGCACACCTCGCAGAAATGCCTGATCAACCAGCGCGAAGTGCACCGCGACACCCATGGCTTCAACGAGGCCTTGCGTTCGGCCTTGCGTGAGGACCCGGACTACATCCTGGTCGGCGAATTGCGCGACCTGGAAACCGTCCGCCTGGCGCTGACCGCCGCCGAAACCGGCCACCTGGTGTTCGCGACGGTGCACACCAGTTCCGCGGCCAAGACCATCGACCGCATCATCGACGTGTTTCCGGCCGGCGAAAAGCCGATGGTCCGCTCGATGCTGTCCGAGTCGCTGCGCGCGGTGATCTCGCAGTCGCTGATGAAGAAAGTCGGCGGCGGTCGCATCGCCGCGCACGAGATCATGGTTGGCATCCCGGCCATCCGCAACCTGATCCGCGAGGACAAGGTGGCGCAGATGTATTCCTCGATCCAGACCGGGCAGAACGTCGGCATGCAGACGCTCGACCAGTGCCTGCAGGACCTGACCAAGCGTGGCCTGGTGACCAAGGCCATGGCCAAGGAATACGCCAAGGACAAGCGTCTGTTCGATTGAGATTTCGCTTAGTGCTTTACCGGAGTAGACCATGAGCAGCAGCATCGATTTCACCTCATTCCTGAAGCTTATGGCTCACAAGAAAGCTTCGGACCTGTTCATCACGGCCGGCGTGCCGCCATCGATGAAGGTGCACGGCAAGCTGTCGCCGATCACCCAGAGCCCGCTGACGCCACAGCAGAGCCGCGACCTGGTGCTCAACGTCATGAGCCCGGCGCAGCGCGAGGAGTTTGAAAAAACCCACGAGTGCAACTTCGCCATCGGCGTGTCCGGCGTCGGCCGTTTCCGCGTCAGCTGCTTCTACCAGCGCAACCAGGTCGGCATGGTGTTGCGCCGCATCGAGACGCGCATTCCCACGGTCGAAGAACTCAGCCTGCCGCCGATCATCAAGACGCTGGCGATGACCAAGCGCGGCATCATCCTGTTCGTCGGCGCCACCGGCACCGGCAAGTCGACCTCGCTGGCGGCGATGATCGGCTACCGCAACATGAATTCCTCGGGCCACATCATCACCATCGAGGACCCGATCGAATTCGTGCACAAGCACGAGGGCTGCATCATCACCCAGCGCGAAATCGGCATCGACACCGACAGTTGGGAAGCGGCCCTGCGCAACACCCTGCGCCAGGCGCCCGACGTGATCATGATCGGCGAAATCCGTACCCGCGAGGGCATGGACCATGCCATCGCCTTCGCCGAGACCGGTCACCTGGTGCTCTGCACCCTGCATGCCAACAACGCCAACCAGGCGATGGACCGCATGATCAACTTCTTCCCGGAAGAACGCCGCAACCAGCTGCTGATGGATCTTTCAATGAACCTGAAGGGCGTGGTCGCGCAGCAATTGGTGCCGACGCCGGACGGCAAGGGTCGTCGCGTCGCCATGGAAATCCTGCTCGGCACGCCGTTGATGGCCGACTACATCCGCGAGGGCGAGATCCACAAGCTCAAGGACCTGATGAAGGAGTCCACCGAGCTGGGCATGAAGACCTTCGACCAGGCTCTGTTCGAGCTGTACCAGGAAGGCGAGATCAGCTACGAGGATGCCCTGCGCTTTGCCGATTCGCAAAACGAGGTGCGCCTGAAGATCAAGCTGGCCCAGGGCGGCGATGCCCGCAGCCTGTCGCAGGGCATGGATGGCGTGGAGATTTCCGAGGTCCGGTGAGTTTCGGGGGATGGCGGCAAGAAAAGAGCCGGGCACTGCCCGGC
>JBAZBG010000219.1:0-5007 GCA_041671585.1 Arenimonas sp.
GCTTCAGCGGCGATTCGAGCTTCCGCGCGCCGATGGCGATTGCAGTAATTGGCGGCCTGATCACCTCGACGCTGCTCAGCCTGATCGTGGTCCCGGCCGCCTTCACGGTCCTCGACGACGTCGGCGAATGGGCCAAGCGCCGCGCCCAACGCAAACACGCGATCTCCGCAAACCCATAACCCTCCTCCCGCTTCTGCTCACGATTCTGTTCACGCTTCTGTGGGAGCGGCTTCAGCCGCGAAGCTTTTTTACGCTACGTAGCGCGGCCCAGAACCAGCACGCGGCCGTCGGCGATGGCGTTGAAGTGGGAAGTGGCGAGAGCATCGCGGCTAAAGCCGCTCCTACAGACGTGTAGTTGGAAGAATGTTGCTCGGTTGTCGTGAGCTGGCGTGGCCATTTGGTCGCAAGGACAGCAAGGTTCCGTGTGCCGCGCCTTGGCGGGGAAGTGCACTAATTCAGAGCCAGAGCATCGCGGCTGAAGCCGCTCCTACACAAGCGGAGTTAGCTGCGCAGGCCGACGCCTTTGGTTAGCAGGTGCAGGGCTAGCCAGGTGAGCACGGCGACGAAGGCGAGCATCACCGCGTAGGCCGTCCATAACGGCATGTCGATCGCGGCTTCGCCGAGCAGGCCGTAGCGGAACGCATTGACCATGTAGAAGATCGGGTTCAGGTGCGTCGCCGTCTCGGCCCAGTCCGGCAGCACGCGCACCGAATAGAACACCCCGCCCAGGTAGGTCAGCGGGGTCAGGATGAAGGTCGGGATGATGGCGATGTCATCGAATTTCTTCGCGTACACCGCGTTGACGAATCCGGCCAGGGAAAAGATGGTGGCGCCGAGCAGCACCGTCGACAACGTCACCAGCGGATGCGGCACGCGCACCTGGGTGAAGAACATTGCGATCACCAGCACGATCACCCCGACCATCAGGCCGCGCAACACGCCGCCGGCGACATAGCCGCCGAGGATCACCCAGTTCGGCATCGGGCTGACCAGCAGTTCTTCGACATGGCGGCCGAATTTGGCGCCGAAGAACGACGAGCTGATGTTGCCGTAGGCATTCTGGATCACCGACATCATCACCAGGCCGGGGACGATGAAGTCCATGTAGGAAAAGCCGCCCATCTCGCCGATGCGGGCGCCGATCAGGCTGCCGAAGATCAGGAAGTACAAGGTCATGGTGATTGCCGGCGGCACCAGGGTCTGGCCCCAGATGCGCAGGATGCGCGCGATCTCGCGCCGGGCGATGGTCTTGAGCGCAGTCAGGTTCTGCTTGGTCACGGTCGCTTTTTCCTGGTCGTGCCGGGGCTGGGGCGCGTCGAGCGCGTTGACGTCCTGCGCGCGCATCAGTGCGCCGCCGCTTTGCCGGCGCCGGCGGCCGGTTTGTTGTTGTCGCCGGTCAGGCGCACGAACAATTCCTCGAGCCGGTTGGTCTGCGTGCGCATCGAGCGCACGCGAATGCCGGCATTACTGAGCGCGCCGAACACGCCGTTCAAATCCAGGCTGCGCGGCATTTCCAGGGTCAGCGTGTGATCGTTCGGCGACTCGAACGACACGCCTTCGATCGCCGGTAGCGTCGCTGGCAGCGTGCCATCGATGTCGAACACGAAGCCTTCGACATCGAGTTTGGACAGCAGCAGCTTCATCGGCCCCTGTTCGATGATCTGGCCGCGGTCGATGATCGCCAGATTGCGGCACAGGTTCTCGGCTTCTTCCAGGTAGTGCGTGGTCAGGATCACCGTGGTGCCGGCGGCGTTGACCTCCTTCAGGGTCTTCCACATGCCGCGACGGATTTCGATATCCACGCCGGCGGTCGGCTCGTCGAGGATCAACAAGCGCGGCTTGGTCATCATCGCCCGGGCGATCATCAGCCGACGCTTCATGCCGCCGGACAAAGTGCGGCTCATCATGTGCGCCTTCGGCCACAACTGCGCCGCCTTCAGTTCCTCCTCGGCGCGGACCAGCGCTTCGGCGCGCGGCATGCCGTAGAAGCCAGCGTAGTTGACCAGGATGTCGAGCGGCTTCTCGAACATGTTGAAGTTCACCTCCTGCGGCACCAGACCGATCAGGCGCATCGCCGCCGAGCGCTGGCTGGCGATGTCGACGCCAAAGACCTTGACGCTGCCGCTGGTGGCGTTGACCAGTGAACTGACCACGCCGATCAAACTGGACTTGCCGGCGCCGTTGGGTCCGAGCAGCGCGAAGAAGTCGCCGGGCATGACGCTGAGCGAGACGCTTTTCAGCGCCTCGACCCCGTTTTCGTAGGTTTTGCGCAAGTCGGTGACTTGCAGGGCGGGAACGGACATAGGGCTCCATGGGCCGAGGTGTGCGGCAAAGCGCAGCACGAGCCGGGCGTGGCGTTTATTATAGGCGCTCGCGCGTTTTGTTCCGGAGTTCAAGTGGCCAACCATTTCCCGCTGCGGCTGATCGGCAGCCGTATGCTCGCGCCCATGGTGCGGCACCTGGATTTTGCCCGCGATGACGGCCAGCCGCTGGATTTCATCCCCGGCCAGTTCATCCAGGTGCATTTCAACAATGACGACGGCAGCGCGACCAAGCGCAGTTATTCCCTGGCGACCATCCACGACCATGCCCTCGGGCCGGGCGAGGCGGTGGAGATCGCGGTCAGCTACATCCCCGGCGGCGCCGCCACGGCCTTGTTCAGCGGTCTGGACGAGGGTCAGCAGATCCAGGCCAGCGGCCCGTACGGCCGGTTCTGCCTGAGCGCGAAGGACGATAACCAACGCTATCTGCTGATCGGCACCGGCACCGGCGTCACGCCCTACCGGGCGATGCTGCCGCAGCTGGCGCAAATGATGGCCGAGCGCGATGTCGAGGTGGTGTTGCTGTTCGGTGCGCGCACACCGGCCGAATTGATCTACGGCCAGGACTTCTACGCCTTCGCCGCCGCCCATCCGCGCTTTCGCTTCGTCCCGTGTTTCAGCCGCGAGATGCCCTGGGACCCGCACGCCGATGTGCGCCGCGGCTACGTCCAGGAAGCCCTGCTCGATTTTGCGCCGGACCCGGAGCGCGACATCGCCTACCTGTGCGGCAATCCGAACATGGTCGATGCCGCGTTCGACGTCCTGAAGGCGCACGGCCTGCCGATCCCGCACATTCGCCGGGAAAAATACGTGAGCAGCAAGTAGGTCGCCGGCAATAAATCCGCAGCAAATAGACACTCCCATTAGTAACGTTGTTTCCGGCATGGCGTCTGGCATGCTGGACCGCTGGTTCAAGGAGTGGGTCATGTTCGCCAAGTACCGACGCTGGATTCTCGTGGTCCTCGTGCTCGCCGTGATCGGCTGGGTGAAGTTTTCTCCGCGGCTGGGCGTTGCGCCGGGTGGGGATGCGCCGAGTGGGGGGGCTGAGGCGGGGGTGGGGATCGCGGCTGAAGCCGCTCCTACAAGGGGCCCGGTCGTGGTGCGCAAGCTGGGGCAGCTGGCGTTTTCGCCGTGTACGCTGGCGCCGGAGTTTGGTACGCAGACGGTGGAGGCGCAGTGTGGCCGGCTGCTGGTGCCGGAAAATCACGCCGTCCCGAGCGGCCGCAAGATCAGTCTGGCCATCGCCTGGCTACCGGCCAAGGGCGAGGCCAAACCCGACCCGGTGTTCATGCTCGCCGGCGGGCCCGGCCAATCGGCGCTGGAGGCCTACCCCGCCACGGCGTCCGCGTACAGTGAGGTGAACAAGACGCGCGACGTCATCCTGGTCGATCAACGCGGCACCGGCGGCTCCAACCGGCTCATCTGCAAGGACTCCGAGGGCAAGAGCGCGATCGTAGAAGACGACGATTACGGACTCGACGCGGCCAAGGCTTTCGCGGCGCGCTGCGCGACCGAGCTGTCGAAGAAGGCGGACCTGCGTTTCTACAGCACCAGCGATGCGATCCAGGATCTGGAAGCCGTGCGGGTCGCGATCGGCGCGGCGCAGATCAACTTGTCGGGCGGCTCCTACGGCACCCGCGTCGGCCAGCAGTATGCCAAGCGTTATCCGGCGCAAACACGCACGCTGACCATCGACGGCATCGTGCCGAACACCCTGATCCTGGGCAACGAGCACGCGCGCAATCTGGAAAGCTCGCTCGACAGCCAATTCGATCGCTGCGTGCGCACCAAGGGCTGCGTGGAGAAACTCGGCAATCCCCGCGCCCGGCTCAATGCCTTGATGGCGCAACTCCGGGTTGCGCCGCCGATGGTGCGCTATCGCGATGCGATCACTGGCGAGGCCAAACAGGAACAGCTCACCGCCGGCCACGTTGCCACGCTGACGCGCATGTTCGCCTATGCGCCCGCCGTCGCCGGCCTGTTGCCGCTGGAATTGAACGAGGCCGCGCAAGGCCGCTACGAATCGCTGATGGCGCTGTCGAAGCTGCTGGCCAGCACCGTCGGCGATCAGATCATGCACGGCATGCAGCTGTCGGTGATCTGCACCGAGGACGCCGCCGAGTTGCAGGCCGATCCGGCCGACGCCGGCAGCCTGCTCGGCGTGGACATGATCAATCTGCTCAAGGCGCAATGCGAAGTCTGGCCGCAGGGCAAGCGACCCGCGGATTTTCGCCGGCCGCTGACCGGCGCGGTGCCGGTGCTGATCTTGTCCGGCGAATTCGATCCGGTCACCCCGCCGCGTTATGGCGACGTGGTGCAGCGCTCCCTGCCCAACAGCCGGCACCTGGTGCTGCGCGGGCAAGGGCACAACACGCTGGGCGTCGGCTGCATGCCGAAACTGTTCGCCCGCTTCCTGGACAGCGCCGACGCCAGGAAACTCGACGCCACCTGCCTGGACAAGCTGCCGTACGCGGTGCCGTTTACCGGCTTCTACGGCTGGGAGCCCTGACCATGGCGCATTGCTCGTTCGGCACTTTCGCCCCTTCCGCCACCGGCTCGAGAATCCCATGATCGACGTCCATGATCTGCATAAGTCCTTCGCCACCAAGACCGGCGTGGTCAAGGCCGTGCAGGGCGTCAGCTTCACCGCCCGCGATGGCGAAATCACCGGCCTGCTCGGCCCCAA
>JBAZBG010000220.1:0-4991 GCA_041671585.1 Arenimonas sp.
CCGTACGCCACCGTGCTGTGCGAGAGGGCGCAGGGAGATGACGTACCATTCATGCAATGGAAGTTTCTTGCTGGCGCGCGACATGGCGCGAGCTTGGCATACGCACACGAACAAGGCCACGTAATGACTCAACTGGCGACACTGGACACTCTTTTCAACGGCATGCCGCCAGTGGCGGCGATGCAGATCCGCGCCCAGGATTTCAACGGCGACGTATTGCGCCTGGCGGCGCCCCTGGCGGCCAACGTCAACGACAAGAACTGCGCTTTTGGCGGCAGCCTGGCCAGCGTGATGACGCTCGCCGGCTGGGGTTGGCTGACGCTCAAGCTGCGCGAGGCCGGCATCGACGCCGAGGTCTACGTGGCCGACAGCAAGATTCGTTATCTGGCGCCCCTGTACGACGACCTGATCGGCGAAGCCCGCCTGCGCGAAGATCAGGACTGGCCCGGAATCCTGCGCTGCCTGGCCGAGCGCAAGCGGGCGCGCGTGTCGATGCTGGCCAGCACCCGCAATGCCGCCGGCGAGCCCGTGGCCCTGCTGGAAGCACGCTTCGCGCTCAAATACGCGGTGTCGGAGTCGCCCGCGGGCAGCAACGCCCCGTGACTCTAGCCAGCGGCGTGCGACCGGGCATAATGCGGCTATGAACCGACTCGCCCGCCTGCTGCTCCTGTCCTTGCTTGGTTTCGTGCTTGTCGCCTGTGGCGCGTCGCCGACCAAGCAGAACCCGCTCGACAAGCTGTTGGCCAGCTACGCCTCGGCAATTCGCTGGAGCGAATTCGATGAAGCGGTCGAGTTCGTCGACCCGAAGGTTCGCCAGGCACAGCCCTTGACGGACCTGGAGCGCGAGCGTTTGAAGCAGATCCAGGTCACCAGCTACGAGGTCAAGCGCAAGCGGGTCGCGCCCGACGGAGCGATCGAGCAGGTCGTCGAGATTCGCCTGATCGGCCGCAACACCCAGATCGAGCGAATGGTCACCGACCATCAGGTCTGGCGCTGGGACGAGGCCAGCAAGCAGTTCTGGCTGACCAGCGGGCTGCCGGACTTCACTGCCAAGTAGGCCATCTCGCCAGGCTTGCTGAACGCGCGCCGCTTGGCGGCACCGGCGTCGGGGCCGATAATGCGCTCCCGCAACGCCTTCTGAGTTCTCCCCATGCCCATGGATTCACTGCTCGCCTTCGCCCGCGACAACGCCGTACTGTCGCTGGCCCTGCTCGGGCTGACGCTGGCGCTCATCTACACCGAAATTGCCCGTCTGTTCAGCGGGTTCAAGGCGGTCAATCCGGCGGGTCTGACCGCGCTGATCAACCGGGAAGACGCCCTGCTGGTCGACGTCAGCCCGATCGGCGATTTCGAGAAGGGCCACATCGCGGGCGCGAAAAACGTCCAGGTCAGCCAGTTCGACCCGGAAAACAAACTGCTGGCCAAAGTCCGCGAGCTGCCGGTGGTAGTGGCCTGCCGCACCGGCGCCGCGTCCGCCGACGCGGCCAAGCGCCTGGTCAAGGCCGGTTTCAAGAAGGTCTACTGGCTCGATGGCGGCGTCAGCGCCTGGCAGCAGGCGAGCCTGCCGCTGGTCAAGGGCAAGGGCTGAGCGCGAAGTTTGCCGCGCCGGGCGCTATGTCATAATCCCCCGTTTACGCAATTCACCGGAGTTTTCCCATGACCGACCAAATCAAGCCCGCCGATGGCGCCGACACCAACGCGCCGTCGCAGGCCCAGTTCACCGTCGAAAAGATCTACGTCAAGGACGTGTCTTTCGAAGCGCCCAATACGCCGCAGGTGTTCAACGACCAGGGCCAGCCGCAGCTCAACATGAATCTCAACCAGAAGGTCGGTCGCCTTGATGGCGGCTTGTTCGAGGTCATCCTCGGCGTGACCCTGACCTGCACGCTCAACGAAAAAACGGTGTACCTGGCCGAAGTCGAGCAGGCCGGCATTTTCGGTCTGGCCGGTTTCGACGATCGCACCCTGGACATGATGCTCGGCACCTATTGCCCGAACGTGCTGTTCCCGTATGTGCGCCAGTCGATCAGCGACCTGATCACCAATGGCGGTTTCCCGCCCTTCTACATGCAGCCGATCAATTTCGAAGCCCTGTATGCCGAAGGCCTGCGCCGTCGCGCCGAACAAGCGCAAGGCTCGGTGGCTTTGACCGAGGGCGGCAACGCCTGATCGCCCGCGATCGCGCCATGCGCGGCCCGGACCAGGGCGGTTCGCCGGTCATTCTCGGAGGCGCCTCGTGAGCGACGCCAAGCTGTCGATCGCGGTACTGGGCGCGGGTTCCTGGGGAACGGCGCTGGCGGCCTTGCTCGCCCGGCACGGTTACCCGACCGTGCTCTGGGGCCGCAACGTCGGCCAGGTTGCCGCCATCGATCGCGACCACGAAAACCGACGCTACCTGCCGGGCGTGAGGTTGCCGGAGTCCTTGCGCGCCACCGCCGATCTTCCTGCGGCCGTGGCGTCTGCGGACCTGGTGCTGGTGGTAACCCCCAGTCATGCATTCCACCAGACGTTGCAGGCGCTCGCGCCGCACCGGCGGCTGGGCGCGGGCGTGGCCTGGGCGACCAAGGGCTTCGAGCCCGGCACCGGCCGTTTCCTGCATGAAGTGGCGGGCGAGATCCTGGGCCCCGAAGTGCCCCTGGCGGTGGTCACCGGACCTTCGTTCGCGCGTGAAGTGGCCCAGGGATTGCCGACCGCGGTGACTGTGCATTCCGATAACGAGGACTTCGCCCTGGTGGTGGCCGAAGCGCTGCATGGGCCGACGTTTCGGGCCTACACCGGCAGCGACATGCTCGGCGCCGAACTCGGCGGCGCCATGAAGAACGTACTGGCCGTCGCTACCGGTATCGCCGATGGCATGGACCTGGGCTTGAACGCGCGCGCCGGCCTGATCACGCGCGGACTCAACGAAATGCTGCGGCTGAATGTCGCGCTGGGCGGTCGCGCGGAGACGCTGATGGGTCTGGCCGGACTCGGTGACCTGGTGCTGACCAGCACTGGCGACCTGTCGCGCAACCGGCGCCTGGGCCTGGCGCTGGGACGCGGGCAATCGCTTACCGAAGCGGTGGCGGAAATCGGCCAGGTGGTTGAGTCGGTGGACACCGTGGACGAAGTGATGCGGCTGGCCGATCGCCACGGCATCGAACTGCCGATCTCCGAATTGGTCCAGCGCGTACTGCACCAGCAGATCACCCCGGCCGAGGGACTGAAGATCATCCTGTCGCGCGAACAGAAACCGGAATACCCGGAAGGCTTGTTCGAACCGGCGCAACCCTGACGCGTCGGCACCACAGAAAAGCCCGGCCTGAGCCGGGCTTTTTTTATTTTCCTCGCCGGTCGAATCAGAAGCTTGCGCGCACGCCGAGCAGATAGGCCTGATCGCCGTTGCCAAGCTCGGCTTCAGCCGTGGCGCCCCAGGTCTTGTTGAACTTGAACTGGCCGCCAACGGTGCCGGTGACATCGCCGTCGTAGTCGCTCGCGTCATAGTAGTTGGCTTTGACGAAGCCTTCGAAGCGTTCGGCCAGCGCGCTGCGCACACCGACCGAGCCGCGCATGCCGTCGATATTCAGGTTGGCGACGTCGGCATTCTGATAGGCCAGCTCACCGATCAAATCGGCCTTGTCGCTGATCGAGTGGTGATAACCCACGCCGACCTCGTGGCTCTTGACGTCGATGTCATCGGGCGTAGCGTCCACGTCGACCTGGCTGTAGCTGGCCAGTCCGTACAACCCGGTGTCGCCGATATCCACGGAACCGCGCAGACCCCAGCCATCGGTGCTGTTTTCGAAGTTCAGGTAATCGGCTTCGACGTAGGTGTAGCTCAGTTCGGAGTCCTTGGCCTGGAGCGAGAGCGGGAACGCGGCTGCGAGAGCCAAGGCGAACAATGAATATTTCGAAATTTTCAAGATCAGTTCCTTTCTTCTGCGATTGGCTCCTCGTGGAGCGCGGCCAGTCTTGCGAGGCCTGTTGCAACTCGCACTTAATCGCCGATTTTCGAGTGGGGAACTATTTGCGACCACGCTCCGATAATCCTTAACATCCGCATGCGCGGCGATTCCCGCGCACAAAAAAGCCCGGCATTTCGCCGGGCTTTCCTGGTAACGCTGCAATACTTCGCGGATCAGAAGCTGGCGCGAACGCCCAGGCCCCACGTATTGATGTTCTCGTCGAGGAACTTCGTGAAATCGTAGGACGCGGTGATGCCCCAGGTCTGGTTGATGTGGAACACGCTGCCAAGGGTAACGCCGAACTCGGCATCGCCCAGGTCGTTGATGTCGGTGTAATAGCCCTTGATCTCGCCTTCGAACTTCGGCGCCATCAAGCCGCGGAAGCCAGCGGCGACGCGGTAGCCGTCGGAACTATCGGAGCCGAAGCCGCCAATATCGGTGCCGACGCGCACGTAGCCGACTTCGGCGATGAAGTCGGCCTTGTCGGACAGGCTATGGTGGTAGCCCAGGTTGAGCACGGTCTCGTCGAACTGCACGTCGAAGTCGTTGTTGTCGACGTCGCGGTAGGAAAGGCTGCCGTAGAAGTTGCCGCCGAAGTCGACCGATCCCTTCACGGCGTAGCCGTCGAAGGTCTCGTCGAAGAAATCGGAACTGGCGTAACCAGCTTCGATGAAGGAATACTTGATTTCGCCGGCCTGGGCCGAGAGCGGCAGCATGGCCGCCAGGGCCAGGGCAATAAGGGAACGCTTCATTGGTTGGGTTTGATCCTGAAAAGAAAAATGCCACGCTCGAGGAAGCGTGGCAGCCGACGGTTGTCTAGCGGGCGTAACGATATCTGAACAATCTTGCCAGCGAATCTGCCGTTTGTACTATTGCCTACTGCCCGGCATTGGGATAGCCGAATTGCCGCCAGGCCTCGAACACCGCCACCGCGACGGTGTTGGACAAATTCAAGCTGCGTTGTCCGGCGCGCATCGGCAGGCGCACGCGCTGCGCCGCGGGCACGAGTTCGAGCACCGGGTCGGGCAGGCCGCGGGATTCGGGTCC
>JBAZBG010000221.1:0-4989 GCA_041671585.1 Arenimonas sp.
GGCATAATTAGCCACGGAGGCCCGCATGCACGTCCAAGGCAATCTCGAGCTTTTCCTGATCTTCCTGATTGCCGCCGTGGTGGCGGTGCCGCTGTTCCGGCGGCTGGGGCTCGGCGCGGTGCTCGGCTATCTGGTCGCTGGCGTGCTGATGGGGCCGTTCGGCTGGAAGCTGGTGAAGGACCCGGCCAGCACGCTGGCGTTTTCCGAACTCGGCGTGGTGATGTTGCTGTTCGTGATCGGCCTGGAATTGTCGCCGGCGCGCTTGTGGGTGATGCGCCGGCAGGTATTCGGCATCGGCGGATTGCAGGTTGCGATCAGCGCGCTGCTGCTGGGTGGCGTGACGGCGATGATGGGCCTGGGCTGGAAAACCAATCTGGTGATCGGCCTGGGCCTGGCCTTGTCGTCGACGGCGGTCGGCTTGCAAATACTCTCCGAACGCAAGGCGCTGAGCACCAGCTACGGCCGCCTGGCGTTCGCCATCCTCTTGTTCCAGGATTTGGCCGCCATTCCGCTGCTGGCACTGATCCCACTATTGGGCGTGGCCAAGGCGAGCGCCCAGTCGGCCCCGCCGCTCGATGCCGTGCTGCGCGCGGTCGGCATGATCCTGGTCGTGGTGATCGGCGGCCGGCTGTTGCTGCGACAACTGTTCCGGGCGGTGGCGTGGACCAAGATGGGCGAAGTGTTCACCGCCACATCCTTGCTGGTGGTGGTCGGCACGGCCTGGCTGATGCAGTGGGCGGGTTTGTCGATGGGCCTGGGCGCGTTCCTGGCCGGCGTCATGCTGGCCGACTCGGAATTTCGCCATGAGCTGGAAGCGCAGATCGAACCGTTCAAGGGGCTGTTGCTCGGTCTGTTCTTTATCGCCGTCGGCATGAGCATCGATGTGCATCGGGTGATCGCCGAACCGCGCTTGATCGCGATGGGCGTGCTGGCGCTGTTGCTGGTCAAGGCGCTGATCCTGGTGGCGATCGGCCTGCGCCCGGGGCGCCTGCCGGTACGCGAGGCGTTGATGCTTGGTTCGGTGCTCGCGCTCGGCGGCGAGTTCGCCTTCGTGGTGTTCGGCGAAGCCTTCAAGTTCGGTTTGATCGACACCGTGCTGCGCGATCGACTGGTCGCCGTCGTCGGCCTGAGCATGGCGGCCACGCCGCTGATGGTGATCGCGGTGGCAAGCTGGCTGAAGGAGTACCCGGAACAGAAGGAAGAACGCGCCGCCGACACCATCGATCACGAGCATCCGCGGGTGATCATCGCCGGCTTCGGACGCATGGGCCAGATCGTCGGCCGCATCCTGCGCGCGCAGCGAATTCCGTTCACGGCGCTGGAACACAGTGTCGAACAGGTGGAACTGTCGCGTCGCTTCGGAACGATGATTTATTTCGGCGACCCGAGCCGGGCCGACCTGTTGCGCGCCGCGCATGCCGAGCGTGCCGAAGTGTTCGTATTGACCACCGACGACCCGGATACCAGCATCCGCACCGCGCGCCTGCTCAAGCGAATGTATCCGCACTTGAAGATCTTCGCCCGCGCCCGCAACCGCCAGCACGCGTTCAAGCTGATGGACCTCGGCGTCGAGGCGGTGATTCGGGAAACTTTTCATTCCAGCCTGGAAATGAGCGAGCAGGTGCTTGAGGCGCTGGGCGTACCGCCGGAAGTCGCCGCCGAGCGGAGGGAGCGCTTCCGCATTCACGACGAGCGCATGTTGCGCGAACAGCATCTGGTTTACGACGACGAGGCGGCGCTGATCGCCTCATCGCAGCAGGCGCTGCGCGACCTGGAACGGCTGTTCGAGGCCGACGAAAGACCGGAAGCGGTCGAGCCGCCGGCGGACAAGACTTAGCGCGGGTCGCGCAGGAATCGCGCCAGCGACGGCGACGGCCGCGCCGGTTCGAATTCCGCCGCGATATCGACGTAACCGCGCAGCAGCGCCAGGTCGTACGCGGTGCGGCCGAGCGAATCGCGCAACTGCCGATTGGCGCCCTCGCGCAACAGGCGTTGCACCACGGCAAGTAGTCCGTGCATCGCCGCCAGGTGCAGGGCGCTCAATCCGCGCTGATCCTGCGCATCGAGCGACACGCCTTCGTTGAACAGGCGTTCGAGCGCAGCCAGCAACACCTCCTCGTCGCAGGCCGCACCCGCCTCGGCGCGGGCGCCGAGCAGCAACAGCAAGGGCGTGTGACCGCTGGCATTGGCCGCGTCCGGCGACAGCTCGGCGAGCAGGAGCAAGTCGAACAGGGCCAGCACGCGTTGCCGGTCGCGCGCAGTGAACGCATGCAGGGCGGCGCAATGCAGCGCGGTCAGGCCCTGTTCGTCGACGGTGTCGACCACGGCGCCCTGCGTCAACAGGCGGCCGGCGATTTCCGGCAAACCGAGCGCTGCGGCGAGCATCAGCGGCGTGACACCGCCGGGCAGGGCCTGGTTCGGATCCGCCCCCGCCTGCAGCAGTTGTTCGACCACCGGCGCATGACGCATGCTGATCGCCGCCGACAGCGGCGTGGCACCGGTACGGGCGCTGACCATCATGTCGGCCCCGGATTCGAGCAGGCGATTGACGATGGCGGTGTAGCCACCGCCGGCGGCGCGCAGCAAGGCCGTGCAACCCTGCAGGTCGGAGGCATCCACCGGCAGGCCCAGGTCGAGCAGGCGCTGCACCGCTTCCAGATCGCCGGCGATTGCGGCCGCAGGCAAATCGAGAGGCTGCAATGGCCGTCCCGGCAGCGACCAGCCGCGCCATTCGAGCCAGTGACTCAAATCGCTTCGGCCAGCGGCCAGGGCCATGCCGAGCGCCGTCTGGCCGTCGGGCGAACGCGCCTGCGGCAGCGCGCCGAAACGGATCAGTAGGCGCAGGGCGGCTTCGCGACCGAGCGCGGCGGCCACGTGGATAGCGCTGTGGCCGCGGGCATCCCGAACATTGGGATCGACGCCCTGCACCAGCAATGCTTCGAGCAGACGCTGCCACCCCAGCCGTATCGCCAACGCCAACGGCGGATCGCTGCCGGGCGGCGTGCCGAAAGCGTCGGCGCCGCGCTCGAGCAAGGCCAAGGCAATTTGTTCGGCGCCGCGCGAGGTGTGTTCGCCGCTCTGGCAGGCGAGCAGGAAGCGGGCCAGCCCGCCGCGACCGCCGACCGCCTGGCCGCGATCGAGCAAGCGTTGCAGCGCCGATTGCCGGCTGCCGCCGTGATCGAACAACTGGAACAACACGGTGTCGCGTCCATGCTGGTGCCAGTCGGCCGGTGCGCCATGGCGGCACAACCAGTCGAAAGCCAGCAACTTGTCGTCGGCGGAAAATTCCAGCAGCAGCTCCGCCAGCGCCTCCGGGCTCGGTCCGCCGCCGAGCCCCAATATCTGCTCAGCCGCATCGGCCCGCTGCGCGGCCAGTGCCTCGCGCAGCAACTCGCGCGGCGTTTTCGCGAACTCGCCGTCGGCGATGCCTTCGGCGACGTTGGCGGGAAGCGCATAGCCCGGATCGAGCACGGAAACCTGCGGCCAGCGTCCGTGTTCGATGGCGATGTCGATGGCGCGGCGGCCTTGGTCGTCGACCTGTTTGGCGTCCACGCCCAGGGCCATGAGCTGGCGCAACAACTCCGGTTCGGCGCCGGCAAGGCAAGCCAGGATGAGCGCGTTGCGCTGGTGCTCGTCCACTGCCTGGGCATTGGGCTTGGCCAGGGCCAGACGCGCGACCACAGCGGTATGTCCGTTGCGCGCGGCTTCAAGCAAGGGTGTCAGGCCTTGCGCATCATGCGCGTTGCGGTCGGCGCCGGCATCGAGCAACACCGAAACGACATCCGTATTGCCGGCAGCGCAGGCCTGCATCAGCGCCGTGCGCTGGTCGAGACCGCGCGCATCCACGCGTGCCTTGTGCCGAAGCAGCAATTGCGCGCCGCCGGGATCGTCGTCGCCGGCGACCGCCGCCAGCAGGGCCGGCTGGCCGCCCGCCGGTTCCGGACGCGCGCCGTGTTCGATCAGGAATCGCGCCAGCCGCCAGTTTCCGGACGCACAGGCAACGCCCAGCGGACTGAAGCCTTCCTGGTTCAGGACATCGACCTGTGCGCCGGCATCGAGCAGCAAGGCCGCCACGGCCGGGTCGGTGCTGCGCGCGGCGTGATGCAGCGGCGTATTGCCCTCGTTGTCCACGGCGCGGGCGTCGGCGCCATTGGCCAGCAGGGTCATCACCGCTTCCGGCCGGCCGTGCCAGCTGTCGCGGGTCGCGGCCAACAGCGCCGTGAGACCGCCGTGTTGCTGGTTGAGGTCGACGCCGCGGGCAATCAACTGTCGCAGCACGCGCAGGTCCCCTTGCAGGGAAGCGAGCATGGCCAGGGTCCGCTGGTCGCGGTCGCCTTCGGCCGGCAGCGAATTGGCATTGGCACCGGCAGCCAGCGCTTCCAGACCGGCGTCGATCCGGCCGGTACGCAGCGCCGCGTACAGACGCTCATCCGGTGTGCCAGGCAGGGATTCCTCGGTCGCAACGGCGCGCCCATTGTCGGCGGCGGCTGGCGCGGTCGCCTTCTGCGCTTCCAGCGTGCGGGTGGCGTGGCGGTCGGCGCGGCGATGAATTTCGCCATGGGCCAGCAAAGCCAGTAGCGGGTACGCCAGCAGCAGCGGCAGGCGCGCATCGGGGCGCACGATGCCCGGCCAGATCAGGACCAGGCCCAGCGCGAGGACGGAAAACACCAGCAGCGTGATTACCAGGCCACGGGCGAGATCGACGTTGCCGCTGCGCGTGGCTGCCGACAGCAAGGCGGCGAACGACTGCCCGTGCCGCGCGGCCTGGGCAAACGCCGGCCACAAGCGCCACATGCCGAGCAGAACGAAGCCAACGCACAGGCTGAGCACCAGCGCCGGGATCAGCGCGCCGGTATCGAGCAGCGCCTGCAACGGCCAGGCGACAACCACCGCCAGCAGTGCGAAAGCCAGCGTCCACAGCACGGCCACGCTCAGGCCATCGATGAGCAGCGGAAATTTTGGTCGCGGCAGATCGCGCGTGCGGCGCCA
>JBAZBG010000222.1:0-4986 GCA_041671585.1 Arenimonas sp.
AAGAAGGCGATGTTGACGTTTTTCAGAATGGCGGGAACGAATGGCACGGCAATGTCGGGCTGGCCACTTCCATAGACCACGACGTCGCCGCCGACGGCAATCATGGCGAAATCGACCGCGACGTTGGCGGCGAAGTCCACCTCGATGATCCGGTCGATGCCCACACCGTCGGTGGCCTCCAGCACGCGCTGTGCCAGGTTTCCTTCGCGGTAGTTCAGCACAAGATCGGCTCCGGCGGCGCTGGCAAGTTTCCCTTTGGCCTCCGAGCTGACGGTGGCAATGACTTGCCGCGCGCCGGCGAGTTTCGCCATCTGTACGGCGTAGTGGCCGACCGCGCCGGCGCCGCCGGCCACGAGGACGCGCTTGCCGGCCACACCAGATCCCAGGCCGACTGCGTGGTATGCGGTCAAGGCCGGAATGCCCAGCAGTGCTCCCACCGCCAGATCCACATTTGCCGGAAGCAGCACCGCCTGCTGCTCTGGTAGCACCACCCATTCCGCCGCCGTTCCCTGCGCCCTGCCCCAGGCCGCGTTCCAGAGCCAGACGTTTTGCCCGATCCGGTCTTTGGACACGCCGGGCCCGACGGCATCGATGACGCCCGCACCATCGCTGTGCGGTGAGATCTGCGCAAACGGCAACACGGGAGAACGCGTCCCCGCGCGAGACTTGGTATCGGATGGGTTAACGCCTGACCAGGCGATACGGACACGGACCTCGCCTTGCCCCGGCTCGGGTCGGGGCAGGTCGACGATGGACAGGACCTCTTTCGCGGGACCCGTCTTTGAGTAGACAGCAGCGCGCATCAGCACTTCTCCAGGTGTTTCAATTCTTGGAAGTCGACGCAACGCTGCCACGAACGGGAATGCGCTGCGTCGTTCTCATTTCGCTCAGCGTACTCCACCGCCCGCAAGCAGCTGCTCGCCGGTCAACCATGACGAATCATTCGACGCCAGGAACACGGCGATCGACGCAATATCCGTCGGCTGGCCGATGCGGCCCAGCGGCGTCTGGGCAACCACGCCGGTCTCGAAATCCGAGCCGATGAATCCCGCCGAATGGGCGCCCTCGGTTTCGATCATGCCCGGATTCAGCGCGTTGACGCGAATCTTGCGCGTGCCCAGTTCTCGTGACAGCACGCCGGTGATCGCATCCACGGCGCCCTTGGTGGCGGTGTAGACCGCGCTGCCCGGCGGCGTTGTGCGGGTCACCACCGAGCCGATATTGATGATGCTCGAGCCTTCACCCAAGTGCGGGACCGCCGCTTGCGTGGTCAGCAACAGGCCGAGCACATTGATGTTGAAATGCCGGTGGAAGTCTTCCTCCGTGATGTCCTCCAGCGGTGCAAACCCGTAGACACCCGAGTTGTTGACCAGGATATCCAGTCCGCCGAATTGCTTGACCGCCGCGTCCACCAACGCTTGCGCATCGGCAGACTTCGAGACATCGCCGTGCACCGCCACCGCCTTGCCGCCCGCGGCCTTGATATTAGCCACCACCGCATCGGCGCCTGCCTTGCTGGAGGCGTAGTTGACGACCACCGACGCGCCCTCGGCGGCCAGGGCCGTGGCGATGGCTGCGCCAATGCCCTTGGATGCGCCGGTCACCACTGCAACTTTTCCCTTGAGCTTGCTCATGTCAATTC
Organism: Arenimonas sp.; assembly: GCA_041671585.1. Taxonomy (GTDB): domain Bacteria; phylum Pseudomonadota; class Gammaproteobacteria; order Xanthomonadales; family Xanthomonadaceae; genus Arenimonas. The sequence continues at coordinate 1,643 of JBAZBG010000222.1, forward strand.
CTTCATCCTGGGTGGTTGCGGAAAGCACCTTAGTCCCATAGTTCGCAACTTATGGACTATAGAACCATATGTCAAGGGCTGCTAGAATCAGCGGCATGAGGCCCCTGGTTCACCCGGCTATCGAAGACATCACGGTCGAGGGCGTCCTGCACGCCCTGTCCGATCCGGTGCGCGTCGGCATCTACGCCCAGCTGGCCGGTTCGGCCTGCCCCACCATCTGCTCCAGCTTCCTGCAGATGAGCGATCGGGACATTCCGAAATCCACGCTGTCGCAGCACTTCCGGGCGCTGCGCGAAGCGGGCCTGATCCGTAGCGAGCGCAAAGGCGTGGAGTTGTACAACACCACCCGTTGCGCGGAGATCGAGCAACGCTTCCCGGGATTGGTCAAGGCGATCTTGAACGCGCATAGCGTGCAAGCGGCGGAGAAGCGCGGGGCGAAGAAGAAACCGGCGCGCAAGGCGAAAGCTGGTTGAGCGGAGGGCTGTATCGCAGCTGTTGCGCGATTACTTCGTCTCCGCGCCGCCACCCGGATGAACCACCCGCGCGGCGTACTGCCTGCGCATCGAATCCGCCGACGCCGTGCTGAGCACCGTGCCATCCGCACCGAGGAATTCCACCGCACCCATCACCACGATGAAGGCCACCATCGGCGCATCGCCCACCGCCTGCCACGAATCGGTATTGCCCGGCGGCTCATAGACATAGTCGCCGGGGCCGACGATCTCGCCGGTGCACAGCTGCCTGCTTCCCGACAGGTTGTACGCGTGTATCTCGCCAGTGTGGCGGTGCAGGGGCATGCGCACGCCCGGCTCCATGCGCAGCAGTTCGACGAAGCCGCGGTCGTCTTCGAGGCAGCACAACAATTTCAGCGACTTGCCCGGCGTGGCGGTCGGCAGCCATGGCAGGTCAGCACTCCGGGCCAGCAGTTCGAGTGGCAACATGGATTGGATCTCCTTCAGGCGGAAGCAAACGAGAAATAGCGGTCGAACGACGCATCCACCGCGGCGCGACCGCCGCCGATGATGTTGCGACGCCAGGTGTAGCCGTAGACGTCTTCGAAGTCATAGCCGGCCAGCCGCGAGCGGATACCTTGGACGTCGCTGGGCTTCATCGGGATGAGATTCGGATAGCTGTACATGAAGCTGACATGGCGGCGATCGGGAACAACTTGCAAGGCATCGCCGGGAAACAGTGCGCCGCCAGTGCGCGGTCCGCGGCGCCAGTGCAAAGCGGTGCTGCCGTTGAAGTGTCCGCCGCAGCGGATCAAGGTCACGTCCGGCGACAATTTGTGCTGGTCACCGCCCCAAAAGGCGAGCCGTGGCGACGGGCGCTGGATCCACTCCCGGTCCGCTTCGTGCAACAGGACCGGCACACCGCCGAGCGCCTCGCTCCACTCGACCATGGAGGAATAGAAATGCGGATGTGAAATGGCGATCAACTGCACGCCGCCGCGGGCATTCAACGCGGCGACGGCCTCGTCGGTCACCAGGCTCACGCATTCCCAGAGAATGTTGCCGGCATCGGTGGGCAGCAGCATCGCGCGTTGCGGGATGGCGAATCCAGGCTGCAGACCAATACCGAGCACGCCTTCGTCGTCCTCGACGCGCAACTTGAAGCGCGTGGCCAGCTCGGCGTGCGTAGTCCAGGCCTGGCCATCAGCGCCAACGTACTGGCGCTCGTCTTCGCAGATCGGGCACGACGCGGGCGGCAGCGCCGAGTCGGCGAATTGCGTACCGCAGGTTTCACAGATGAAGCAGGTCATGGCTCTTCCTCCAGAACTGCCGTGCGCGGCGCAACCGCCGGGCCCGGGCGGGCGTACACATCTTCGACGCCGTCGTAGACCCGCTGCGTTGCCGGCCGCGCGGCGATCGTTCGGAACCAACGCGACAGATTCGGCAGCTCGGCGAGCGATTGGCCGTGCGCCAGGTGCGGGACGATCCACGGATAGCAGGCAATATCGGCGATCGAATACTGATTACCGGCAAGGAAATCGCGTCCCTGCAGGCGCCGGTCGAGCACGCCGTAGAGCTTCTGAAGTTCGCGGGTGTAACGCTCGATGGCGGCGGGCACCGGCGCCGATGCGTAAACACGAAACCAGCCGGCCTGCCCCGCCATGGGTCCGAGGGCCGAGACCTGCCAGAACAACCACTGCAGGGCTTCGCTCCGCGCACGGCCGTCGGCGGGCAGTAACTTGCCGCATTTTTCCGCGAGGTAGAGCAGGATCGCACCGGACTCGAACACTGGTTGCGAGTCGCATCCATCGCGCGGCGCATGGTCGACGATTACCGGAATCTTGCTGGCCGGTGAAATGGCCACGAAATCGGCGGCAAACTGTTCGCCGGCCGACAGCCGGACGGGCCGCACCCGGTACGCCAAACCTGTTTCCTCAAGGAACAGGCGGATCTTCAATCCGTTCGGAGTGGGGCTGAAATACAGATCGATCACGTTGGGCCTCCAGCGCCAAGGGGCAGGCTTCATGGGTCCAGATTAGGTGTAATCTGGCTCCCTGATTGGGCCAGTTTCTGTAGATGTCATGGAACCACTTCTTCCCTTCGCCCTGGACTTGCCGGCGCGCGGCCACGGCCAGCGGACCCAGGGCCTGCACCAGCAATTACGCGCCGCCATCCTCGACGGACGGCTGGCGCCAGGCGCACCGCTGCCATCCACACGCGAGCTCGCCGCGGCGCTCGGCGTCGCGCGCAACACCGCGGTGACGGTCTACGATCTGCTGATCGCCGAGGGCTATGTCGTCCCGCGCAAGGGCAGCCGTGCGCTGATTGCCGATATCGCCACCCGCGCCGCCCGCAGGCCTTCGCCGTCGCCACCGCGTCCTGATGATCCGCGCCTTGCCCCGCTCTGGCGCACACCCGCGCTGCGCGATCCGCCGCGGCGCGGGCTGCCGGACCGCAGCTTCCGTCTCGGCGTTCCGGAACATCGGTATTTCCCACACACCGTCTGGCGCCGACTGTCGGCGCAGGCCTTGCGAGAGTTCTCGCACCTGCCTTTCAGCTATCCACCGTCGGAAGGCATCCCTGCCCTGCGCGAGGCCATCGCGCAGCATGTTGCATTCGCCCGGGCCGTCGCCTGCACCAGCGACAACATTGTCGTGACCTCGGGCGCCGTGCAGGCGTTCGACTTGCTCGCACGCTTGCTGGTCACGCCGGGAAAGACCAAGGTTGCCATCGAAGAACCCGGCTACCCGCCGCTGCGCGCCGCGTTCCTGGCCGCTGGCGCCGTGCTGGTGCCGATCGCGGTCGATGAAGAAGGCCTGTGCGTCGAACGCTTGCCGCAGGACGTCCGCATCATCTGCGTCACGCCCTCGCACCAGTCGCCTACCGGGGTGG
>JBAZBG010000223.1:0-4982 GCA_041671585.1 Arenimonas sp.
CCGGCAGGCCGATTCGGGCAGCGGGCCGGCGCTGTTCATCGAGGAGGACAAGCGTTTTATCGATGCAATGAGCCAGGCGAAAAAAGTGCGCATCAAACTGCCCGCGGGCAGCGCAAGGATTCCGACGTTGACCTTTGAAGTCGCCGGCTACGCGCCCTCCCGCTTCGAAGCCAACTAGCCGGCTTATGTAGGAGCGGCTTCAGCCGCGATAGCTCCAATCTTGGTAGTTCCATCGCGGCTGAAGCCGCTCCAACAACAGCGATCGCCTAGAGGGCGGAGAGTTCGAAGCCGTCGCGGCTGGCGCTCAATACCGAGCCCTGGTCGTACCAGTCGCCGAGTACGATGCGCTGCGCCGATCGACCGCCGGCGCGCAGCGAGTGGATCGCCGGACGGTGCGTGTGGCCGTGGATCAGCCGGGTTACGCCGAAACGCTTCATCGTGTCTTCGACGGTGACCGGGTTTACGTCGGCGATGGTTTCCAGCGCGCCTTCCTCGCGTAAACCGTCCTGGTGCTGCTGGCTGGCCGCGCGGGCCTGCTCGGCAAACGCGCGTCGCGCCTCCAGCGGTTGCGTCAGGAACCGTTCCTGCCAGCTGCGGTCGCGGACCTGCTGGCGAAAGGCCTGGTATTCCAGGTCATCGCTGCACAGCAGATCGCCATGCATCAACAAGGTCGGCTGGTCGTACAGGGAAAGCACGCAGGGATCGGTCAGCAGCTGCGCGCCTGTCTCGGCGGCAAAACGCGGGCCGAACAGGAAGTCGCGATTGCCGCGCATCAGGAACACGGCGACGCCGTTGTCGTGCAGCTCGCGTAACGCCAGGCGCACGGCGTTTGCCAACTCGCAATCTTCGTCATCGCCCACCCAGGCTTCGAACAAATCGCCGAGGATATACAGTGCTTCCTCCTGCGCCGCCTCGGTACGCAGGAATTCCAGGAACACCGCGGTCATCGCCGGGCGCGAGGGATGCAAGTGCAGGTCGGAAATGAACAGGGTGGACATGATCAGGGTTCGACGGTCGAAGCGCGTTCGACCAGTACGGCCGTGAGCGGCACGTCGGCCGGCAGCGGCGGGCGGGGCCCGGTCGGTACCAGGCGGATCTTGTCGACGATGTCCATGCCTTCCACTACACGTCCGAACACGCAATATCCGGTCATCATCGGGGTGGCATCGCCGCGGTAGTCCAGTTGGCGGTTGTCGACCGTGTTGATGAAGAACTGCGCCGTGGCGGAGTCCTTCTCGTTCGGGCGCCGCGCCGCGCTAAGGGTGCCGCGCAGGTTGGACAGTCCATTGTTGGCTTCATTGGCGATCGGTGCGCGTTCCGGCTTCTGCTGCAGGTCGGGAGTGAACGCGCCGCCCTGAATCAGCAGGTTGGGGATCACTCGGTGAAAGACCGTGCCGTTGTAATGCCCGTCGCGAACGTAGGAGAGAAAATTCGCTACCGTGCGCGGGGCTTTTTCCGGATACAGCTCCACCACCACGCGGCCAACGCTGGTTTCGAACGCGACCCGCGGGCCGGCTACCGGGATCGGCGCATTGGGCGCGGCGAGATCGGTGATCTGATGCTGCGCCAGGCTTGGTGCGGCGATACAGCTGGCGAACAGGAACAACAGGGAAAGCATGCTGCGGGCGGGATTCATATTTTCATTTTATCAGTAGCCACGTGACTCGGACCGGACTGGCGTGAGGTTTCTGCACTAACGGGCCGACGGTGCAGGCAGGGCCGGCGTCGCTCCGGTAAAATGGCCGGCTCGTGAGCTTTGAGTCCAGTCCGATGACCTGCCGCACCCGCTTTGCCCCCAGCCCGACCGGTTTCCTGCACATCGGCGGCGCCCGCACTGCCCTGTACTGCTATCTGGAGGCGCGCCAGCGCGGCGGCCAGTTCGTGCTGCGCATCGAGGACACCGACCGCGAGCGTTCGACCCAGGAGGCCGTGCAGGCGATCCTGGACGCAATGGACTGGCTGGGCCTGGAGTACGACGAAGGTCCGATCTACCAGACCGATCGCCTGGCGCGTTACCGCGAGGTGGCCGAGCAAATGATCGCCACCGGCCAGGCGTACTACGCCTATGAGACGCGCGAGGAGCTCGAGGCCATGCGCAACGAGGCCATGGCTCGGAACGAGAAGCCGCGTTACAACGGCCATTACCGGGAAATGAACGCGCCGTTCCGGGACGATCCGAACCGGGTGGTCCGCTTCAAGAACCCGCCGACCGGCGCCGTGGTCTTCGACGACAAGATCAAGGGCCGCATCGAGTGGAGCAATACCGAACTCGACGACCTGGTGATCTTCCGCTCCGACGGATTTCCGACCTATAACTTCGCGGTGGTGATCGACGACATCGACATGCGCATCACCGACGTGATCCGCGGCGACGATCATGTCAACAACACGCCGCGACAGATCAATATATATCAGGCGCTGGGCGCGCCGGTGCCGCATTTCGCGCATATGCCGATGATCCTGGGCCCGGACGGCGCCAAGCTGTCCAAGCGTCACGGCGCGGTGAGCGTGATGCAGTACCGCGACGATGGCTTCCTGCCGCACGCCTTGCTCAACTACCTGGTCCGGCTCGGCTGGTCGCACGGCGACCAGGAAATCTTCAGCCGCGAGGAAATGATCGCGCTGTTCCGGATCGAGGACGTCAACCATTCGGCGTCGCGTTTCGACGTCGAGAAATTGTCCTGGCTCAACCAGCACTACATGAAGAACGACGATCCGGTCGACGTGGGCGGGCATCTGCTTTGGCACCTGCAGCAAGCGGGCTACGACCTGGAGCGTGGTCCGGCGCCGGCCGATGTCGTGCTGGCCCTGCGCGATCGCGTGCAGACACTGAAGGAAATGGCGGCGCGCGCCGCGATCTGGTATCGGCCGTTGAGTGTCTATGACGAGGCGGCGGTGGCAAAACATCTGGTGGCTGCGGCCGAGGCTCCACTGCGGGACGTCCGTGCGCGCCTGGCGGACCTGTCCACGTGGAGCGCGGCGACCGTGCACGACGCTCTGGCAGCGACCGGCGAAGCACTGGGCATCGGACTGGGCAAGATCGCGCAGCCATTACGCGTGGCGATCACCGGCACCCAGGTTTCGCCATCGATCGAGCACACCGTGTTCCTGGCCGGCCGCGAGCAGGCACTCGCCCGCATCGATGCCGCCCTGGGCAAGATTGCCGCGCATTGCGCTTGAAACGGCAGGTGCGAGGGCCCAACCTAGTCGCATGGCCAAGCACAAACACCAGCACGACCACGACCCGTGCACGGACCCTTCGCATCACGTGCACGACGCCAAGGCTTATGTGCAGGCGGTCGAGCAGGCCTGCGATAGCCGCGGACTGCGCCTGACGCCGCTGCGGGCGCAGGTGCTTGGCCTGGTTGCGGCGGCGGGCAAGCCGATCAAGGCCTACGACCTGCTGGACCTGATGAAATCGGAAAGCGGCAGCACCGCGCCGCCAACCGTATACCGGGCGCTGGATTTCCTGCTCGAGCAAGGCTTCATCCATCGCCTGGCTTCGGTCAATGCATTCGTCAGTTGCCACCATCCGCAAGTCCGGCATTCCGTGCCGTTCCTGATTTGCGACAACTGCCAGAACGCCATCGAGCTCGAAGACGAGCGGATCTCCAGCCTGCTCGACACCCAGGCCAAGGCCCTGGGCTTCACACCGCGCGCACAGACCCTCGAGGTCCACGGCCTGTGCTCCAACTGCCAAACCATGTAGGAGCGGCTTCAGCCGCGATTGCCCTTCGCCGCAGACGAAATCGCGGCTGAAGCCGCTCCCACGGGGTCGGAATCGCGGCTGAAGCCGCTCCCACGGGGGAGCTTGTCTGGGGTTTGGTAATGTTATATTATATCAATCAGGTTTTGACTTGATTGAATCCATGTCCCGAGTCCCGTCCATACAACGCTGGTCGCCATCCCGCTGGGTCGATTCGCTCGGCAGCGTGGGCGCCACCTTGTGCGCAATCCACTGTGCGCTGCTGCCGTTCGCCCTGGCGCTGTTGCCGGTGTTGGGTTTGGGCATCCTGGCGTCCAGCGGATTCGAGATGGGCTTCGTGCTGTTTGCCACCACACTGGCGGTGGTCAGCCTCTGGCATGGCTATCGTCGCCATCGCGCCTATCACGCCATGGCGTTTCTGGTGCCTGGCCTGATTGCCTTGTGGGCAGGCATTTTCGTTCCCGCGCTGCACGATTCGATCATCGCCCATGCCGTGGCGATGAGTATCGGCGGCACCCTGGTCGCCGTCGCGCACCTGGTCAACATGCGCCTGAGCCAGGGCCACGTCCACGCTCCGCGCTGCGCGCACTCGGCCTGAGTTGCTTGGTTGGCGCGGCTGCCAGTGATAGGCTACGCGCCTCGAAAGCACTTCATTGAAGGAATCAGCATGGGTAAGGGCGACCGCAAGACCGCCAAGGGCAAGCGCAACATTTCCAGCTACGGCAATGTCCGCACGACGACGGTCAAGAAGGCAGTAGTCAAAGTCGCGGCCAAGGCCAAGGCCCCGGTTGTCGCCAAGAAGGCGCCGGCCAAGAAAGCCGCAGCCAAGTAATTCCTCGCGTTATCGCGAAGCAACGAAGCCCCGCACTGCGGGGCTTCGTCGTTTTGGGCAACACAACGAACGAGGTCAGACGGCGCGGCCGGCGATGCGCACCTGTCGCAAGGGATTGCCGCCGAGCCAGTACGAGAGTTCCGCCGGGTGGGCAAGCAGCCACTGGGCAAGGTCGGCGCGCTTGCCCACGGCAAGCACGCCGCGGTCGGACAGTCCCAATGCCGTGGCGGCATGCGCGGTAGCGCCGCGAAGCGATTCCTCGGGCGTCAACCGGAAGTGCGTGCACGCCAGCGACATGGCCAGGCGCAGCGACTGCAGCGGCGACGTACCGGGATTCAGATCGGTGGCCACCGCCATCGCCACGCCGTGCGCGCGCAAGGAGTGCACCGGCGGCAGCCGGGTCTCGCGCAAGACATGGAAAGCGCCGGTCAACAGCACCGCGAC
>JBAZBG010000224.1:0-4921 GCA_041671585.1 Arenimonas sp.
TCACCATCAAAGGCGCCAAGCGGCTGCGCGAGGAACTTGAAAACCTCAAGTCGGTCAAGCGCCCGGCGGTGATCCATGCCATCGCCGAAGCGAGGGCGCATGGCGACCTCAAGGAAAATGCCGAATATCACGCCGCACGCGAGCAGCAGGGCTTCATCGAAGGCCGCATCCAGCAGCTGGAATACGTGCTCTCGCATTCGCAATTGATCGACGTGGCCACGCTCAACGCCGGGACCCGCGTGGTGTTCGGCGCCACCATCGAACTGGCCGAGGCGGAATCGGGCGAAGAGGTGACCTACCAGATCGTCGGCGACCTGGAATCGGACATCAAGCAAGGCCTGATTTCGATTTCCTCGCCGATTGCGCGCGCCTTGATCGGCAAGCATGAAGGCGACACCATCACCATCGATGCGCCGAGTGGCCAGCGCGAATACGACATCATCTCCGTTCGCTACATCGGCTGATCCCTTGAGCGGACAGGCCACGCGTTTTCCGACCGCCGGCGCCTGTTGAATCGTGGCCGATCGCCTCAGCCAGTTGATCCTGTTGTTGCCTGAGCGGCGGCGTTTTTCCGGTCAGCCGATTGCTCCAGGCATCGGGAAAATGCTCGCCCGCGCCGACCGCGGGCCCGACGCGCTGACTGGTGAACGCGCGCAACTGCAACGCTATTTCGAAATACTGCCGCGCGGCTGGCCGATGGCTGCGATCACCCGCGACGCCGACGCTGGCGATGCCGCGGCGAACGCCTGGTTGCGTGCCGATCCGGTCTGCCTTCGTCCGGATATGAGTGGCGCGCGCCTGGTTGCCTGGGGCAACCTGGGCGTAACAGCCGCCGAGTCCGAAACCTTCCTGCGGGCGCTGCGGCCCCTGTTTGGCGATGCGGGGTTCCTGATCTCCGCGACGGCGCCCGAGCGCTGGTATGTGATGCTGCCGCGCGAGGCGAAGCTGCCGCCGTTCACCGACCCGCGCGACGCCCTGGGCGAAAGCTTGCTGGCGCACCTGCCGGAAGGCCCCGAGGCAAGACGCTGGCGCGTGCTGCTCAACGACGCGCAGATCACGCTGCACAATCATCCGCGCAACGCCGAGCGCCAGGCCGCCGGACTGATGCCGGTCAATTCGCTGTGGTTCTGGGGTGGTGGTCTGTTGCCTGACTCGGTCAGTTGCAGCGCGGACTGCGTAATCAGTGACGACGAAGAATTGCTGGCGCTGGCCAGGCGTGCCGGCGTGTCGCTGGTTCGCCAGGAGACGGGCGATACGCTGCTCGACCTGCGCCGGGCGCGCGACTGGCCCGAACTGGAACGCAGTCAGCTCGAACCGGCACTGGCAAGCCTGCGGCGACGGCATGGCAGCCTGCGGCTTGATTTCGCCGATGGTGCAAACTTTCGCATCGAGCCCCGGCAACGCTGGCGGCTGTGGCGCAAGCCGCTCGCGGAACTGGAAGCCTGATGCAGCCCGCGCAGTTGATTCGTCGTCCCGTTCCCGAACACGGACCGTGGCCGGCCGCCGTGCCTGCCGTGCTGCAACGAGTCTATGCGGCACGCGGCGTCCTGCGGCCGGAAGACGCCGAGCTCAAGCTTGCCCGTCTGCTTCCGCCGGAAAGCCTGGGCCATGTCGACGCGGCGGTTCGCCTCCTGGCGCTGGCGATCTCGGCGAACAAGCACATCGTCATCGTCGGCGACTTCGATTGCGACGGGGCCACCGGCACCGCGGTCGCCGTGCGCGGCCTGCGCATGCTGGGTGCCACGCGCGTCAGCTATCAAGTTCCCCATCGGATCACCCATGGCTACGGCCTGTCGCCGGCGCTGGTCGAGGACATGGCGCCGATCAGCCCCGACCTGCTGGTGACGGTCGACAATGGCATCGCCTGTCACGCCGGCGTTGCCGCGGCAAGGGCGCGCGGTTGGGAAGTCCTGATCACCGACCATCACTTGCCGGGCCCGGAATTGCCGCCGGCCAACGTGATCGTCAACCCCAACCTGGATGGCGACGCCTTCCCGAGCAAGGCCCTGGCCGGCGTGGGAGTGATGTTCTACCTGCTGCTCGCGTTGCGTCGGCATCTGCGCGAGTCCGGCGCCTTCGTTGCCGCCGAACCGGACCTGGCCGTCCTGCTCGACCTGGTGGCGGTGGGCACGGTCGCCGATCTGGTGCCGCTGGATTTCAACAATCGCCTGCTGGTCTCCGCCGGCCTGCGCCGTTTGCAGCACGGCAAGTGCCAGCCCGGCTTGCGCGCACTGGCAGAAGTGTCCGGCCGCGCGTTGGAGAAACTCGGCGCGAGCGACATCGGCTTCGCGATTGCGCCGCGGCTCAATGCCGCCGGACGACTGGAGGACATGGCGCTGGGCATCGAGTGTCTGCTTTGCGACGACCTGGCGCACGCGCGCGAGCTTGCCGCGGTACTCGATGGCATCAACGCCGAGCGTCGTGATCGACAGCAGAAGATGGTCGACGATGCCGACGCGCTCGTGCAGCAGCTGCCATTCGATGGGGCCCCATTGCCTGCGGCATTGGCATTGTTCGATCCCGGCTGGCATCCGGGCGTGGTCGGGCTGGTCGCATCCAAGGTGAAGGATCGACTGCATCGCCCGGTCATCGCCTTCGCCCCCGCCGACCACGGCAGCACCGCGCTGCGCGGCTCTGCGCGTTCCATTCCCGGTTTCCATATTCGCGATGCGCTGGCGGCGGTCGATGCCAGCCACCCGGGCTTGATCGAGCGCTTCGGCGGCCACGCCATGGCGGCCGGATTGAGCCTGGGCAGGGATCGGCTCGACGAATTTCGCGCCGCCTTTGCTGCCGTCGCGAACAGCCGACTCGCGCCGGAACTGTTGCTGTCGCAGTTGTTCACCGACGGCGAACTGGCGCCGGCGGAGTTTACCCGGGCGACCGCGGATGCTTTGCGCCTGGCCGGACCCTGGGGGCAGGGCTTTCCGGAGCCGCTGTTCGACAACGTCTTCCTGGTCAGCCAATGGCGGGTGTTGGGCGAGCGGCATCTGAAAATGACGCTATTGGGCGAGGCGGGCGGCTCGCCGATTTCCGCCATCCATTTCGGCGGCTTCGTCGGCACGCCGCCGCCGGCGCGCATCCACGCTGCGTACCAGCTCGACGTCGACGACTTCCGCGGCCGCAACGACATCCAGCTCCTGATCCGCCACTGGCTCCCCGCCTGACCCGCCCTTGTGTAGGAGCGGCTTCAGCCGCGATTGCTTGCCACCCTGTCCCTACATGTGGGAGCGGCTTCAGCCGCGATTGCTTGGCACCCCATCGCGGCTGAAGCCGCTCCCACATTCGCGGCTGAAGCCGCTCCTACGCAGGTATAATTCGGGGCTGAATCTACCTGTGCCCGGAACTATGGAACTCAATCTCGACCGCTTGCGCATCGCTGACCTCAAGAGCCGACTGGATTCGCTCAGGGGGTATCTTTGACTTCGATGCGAAAGTAGAACGTCTCGAAGAAGTCAGTCGGGAGCTGGAGAACCCGGCAATCTGGAATGAGCCCGAGCGCGCGCAGACCCTCGGCAAGGAGCGCTCCTTCCTGGAGAAAACCGTTTCCGAAATCCGCCTGAACACGGATGGCCTGCTCGAGGCTGCCGAGCTTCTGGACATGGCCGAGTCCGACAACGACGAGAGCACGGCCAAGGCGGTGATCGAGGATGTCGAGAAGATTGCCGCGCGCGTCGAGAAGCTGGAATTCCAGCGCATGTTCTCCGGCGAGCTGGATGCTTCCAATTGCTTCGTCGATATCCAGGCCGGCGCGGGCGGCACCGAAGCCCAGGACTGGGCGGAAATGCTGTTGCGCATGTACCTGCGCTGGTGCGAGACCCGTGGCTGGAAGACCGAGCTGATGGAAGTCAGCGCCGGCGATGTCGCCGGCATCAAGAGTGCGACCTTCCGTGTGGAAGGCGACTACGCCTATGGCTGGCTGAAGACCGAGATCGGCGTGCACCGCCTGGTGCGCAAGTCGCCGTTCGACTCCGACAATCGCCGGCACACGTCCTTCACGTCCGTATTCGTCAGCCCGGAAGTCGACGACAACATCCAGATCGACATCAACCCGGCCGACCTGCGTACCGACGTCTACCGTTCCTCCGGCGCCGGCGGCCAGCACGTCAACAAGACCGAGTCGGCGGTGCGCATCACGCACATCCCGACCAACACCGTGGTTGCCTGCCAGACCGGCCGCAGCCAGCATGGCAATCGCGACACCGCGATGAAGATGCTCAAGGCCAAGCTGTTCGAGCTGGAAGTTCAGAAACGCAATACCGAGAAGAACGCGCTGGAAGCCACCAAGTCGGATATCGGCTGGGGCAGCCAGATTCGTAGTTACGTGCTCGACCAGAGCCGGATCAAGGATTTGCGCACTGGCGTGGAACGCACCGATACTCAGAAGGTGCTCGACGGCGACCTCGACGAATTCGTCGAAGCCAGCCTGAAGTCCGGCTTGGCCGCAGGTTCCAAACGCGTCGACGCCGCCTGAATTAGTGTAGGAGCGGCTTCAGCCGCGATAGCTCTTGAATACGTCGCGGCGGAAGGAATCGCGGCTGAAGCCGCTCCTACAGTTGTTCGTCCACATAACCTTTTTTTGGCCAGCCTATGAACGAGTTACCGCCGCTTGATGAAAACCAGTTGATCGCCGAGCGGCGCGGCAAGCTCAAGGCCTTGCGCGGGCAGGGCATCGCCTTCCCGAACGACTTCAAGCGAGCCGATTACGCGCAGGACCTGCAGCACGAGTTCGCCGACAAGGAGGCCTGGACGGCGGAAGCGCTTGAGGGCACGGGCCGGCGTGTACAGATCGCCGGCCGACTGATGGCCAAGCGTGTCATGGGCAAGGCCAGCTTTGCGCAATTGCAGGACATGAGCGGTCGCATCCAGCTCTACCTTTCCTCCAACGACCTGGGCGAGAGCTACGAGGCCTTCAAGGGCTGGG
>JBAZBG010000225.1:0-4911 GCA_041671585.1 Arenimonas sp.
ACGGGATCGGTGCCGACCGCCTGGTCGGTCCGACCGGTTACGGCGAGACGCGTCCGATCGCGCCGAACACCAACGAAGACGGGTCGGACAACCCGGACGGCCGGGCGCGTAACCGCCGGACCGAGCTGAACGTTCAGAACTGAGCCAGACCCGGTGGGGCCGGTGGCGCAAGCCATCGACCCGACCCGGGGACAGGCCTTGAGAACCCGGCGGATTACGGTCCGCCGGTTTTTTTTTGCTGAATGGGAGCGGGCGCCAGCCAGTGCGGCGGTAGCTGCGAAGCTATCTATCGACGTTGGATGTGGGCAAAATAACCGTTCGCTTGCAGCAACCAGAATTTGGAGAACTACGTGGCAAACAAGAACAAAGCTTCCGATGGCGAAATTCAAGAAGTCAACGACAAGACGCAAATGGACACGGGCCTGGAGCCCGTCTCCGCGGAGGTTTCCACTCCGGCACCAGTACCTGCGGGTGCACCGGATGCAACCGGCAACAAGCCGCCTGTCGACATCACCAAGCTGAAGGTCGAGAAAAGCTGTTCGCGGGGACTGGCTGGCTGGCTGTCCAGCAGCAAGATCTCCCTCGCGATTTCTTCCTACCAGACCGGTCGTGTCTATCTGGTCGGCAGCGACAAGACCGGCCGGGTGTCGTTCTTCGAGCGCATTTTCGAACGCGCCATGGGCATCGTCGGCAACGCCCAGCGCATCTACCTCGGCGGCCTGTACCAGTTGTGGCGCTTTGAAAACGTCCTGCGTCCGAACGAGGTCATCCATGGCCAGTTCGACAAGTGCTATGTCCCGCGCAATGCGCAGACCATCGGCGACCTCGACATTCACGAACTGGGCATCTGCAAGAACGGCAAGGTCGTTTTCGTCAATACCAAGTATTCCTGCATTGCCGAGCTGAGCCAGACCCATAGCTTCAAGGCAATCTGGAAGCCCGAGTTCATCAGCAAACTGGCCCCCGAGGATCGTTGCCATCTGAACGGCCTTGCAATGGTCGATGGCGCGCCCAAGTACGTCACCGCGGTGTGCAAGAGCGACGCCGTCGATGGCTGGCGCGACCGTCGTCACGACGGCGGCGTGGTGATCGACATGGATACCAACGAGATCGTCTGCGAAGGCCTGTCCATGCCGCATTCGCCGCGTTGGGCCAATGGCAAACTGTGGGTGCTCAATGCCGGCACCGGCCACTTGGGCTGGGTGGATTTCAAGACCAAGTCGTTCGTGCCGCTGGCCTTCTTCCCGGGCTTTTTGCGTGGTTTGTCGATTATCGGGAACATCGCTGCGGTCGGCCTGTCCAAGCCCAGGAACAAGCGCTTTGAAGGCCTGCAACTGGACGCCGAGCTGACCAAGCGTGATGTCGAACCCTGGTGCGGTGTGCAGATCGTCTCGCTGACCAACGGAGACGTGCAGCACTGGATCCGCTTCGAGGGCGACATCTCCGAGATCTTCGACATCAGTTTCCTGCCGAATGTCCGCAACCCGATGATGGTGGGCCTGCGTACGCCGGAAATCCGGGACCTGATCACCTTTGAGACCGAACAGAAGAAAGAGGAAGTCACGCCATGAGTGTTACCAGGAAAATGACAGGTTCTGCACTGTGTCTTGCCGCGGCGCTGGTCGTAGCGAATGTGGCCCAGGCCCAGTCGACGACTCCCGCCCCGGCCGCAGCCAAGGCGCAAGCCACGCCGGACGGAATTTTCGCCCGCTGGGACAAGGACAAGAACAAGGCCCTGTCCGTGGAAGAGTTCAAGGCCGGTTGGCAGGAGATCCAGACCGCGAACGCGCTGCGCAAGTTGCACGCCAATTTCGTCGCCATGGATTCCAACAAGAGCGGCGCGCTCGAAGCCAATGAGTACGCCAACCTTGAGTTGATCAAGAAGGGCGGCAAGGCCGCACCGCTGCTGTCGGCGTTCGATACCGACAAGAACCAGCGCCTTGAATTCAAGGAATACGTCGGCATGGTCAACTCCTTGGTTGCCAAAAAGAACTGACGCCAAGTTCAGCCGAGGCTGGCGACTGTCCGCCTCGGCTCACCCATAATCCATTTGCAATATTCGGGAGAGCTTTTCGTGTCCCTAGAAATCATTCCGGTCTGGAAGCAGATCACGCCCGAGCTCGAGGCCGAGCTGGTTCAATTCTGGATCAAGAACAAAGCCATTGGCGATGCCAAGCAAGCTGCGGAGCGCGCCCAGCAAGTGGCCTGCCTGGCGCGGTCGGAGCAGGGCGAAATCGTCGGAGTCAGCACCGCGCAGGGACGCATCGTGCCGCGCCTGCGCCAGCCCATGTACTACTACCGCAACTTCATCGCCGAGGACTTCCGCGGCAAGCAGCTGGCGCCGCCGTTCCTGGAACAGACCAAGAAGGTGCTGCAGGATTACAATCTGGCCCTCGACAAGCCGCGCTGTCTCGGCATGATCATCGAGCTGGAGAACAAGTCCCTGGCTGCGCACCGCAACGAGGCGCAGTGGAAGGAAGGCTTCACCTTCATCGGCTATTCCCCGAAGGGCCTGCACCTTCGCGTCTGGTATTTCGAAGGCGTCCGCTTGTTCGCACCTGCTGCGATCAAGAAAGGGGCAAGAGCCCGGCGCCCGGTCGCCGCTGCTAACTGAGGCGGCTCCGGTGGAGCGGTGCATTGGCGCTTGGGCCAGCCAATACTAAGGGATAGACTGACCCGAGGAACAAGGAGCACCGCCCATGCCTGTCGCCGCCGCAGAACTTGCCAAGCTGTTTCCGCTGGACGCACTACGGCCGGAGACGCGGGAGCAACTCGCGCTGGAAGCGGCATTGAGCGAATACCGACGCAATGAAGTCGTGTTCGAAGCCGGTGATCTGGACGAAGACACCGTATACCTGCTCGATGGCGAATTGCGTTGCACTTATCCCGACGGCCGCGTGGTTGCCCACGTGGCCGGCGCCGGGCATGGTCGATATGCCCTGAACGACGCGGTGCCGCGTCGTTTCACGGCCAAGGTGACCTCGTCATCGGCACGCATATTGCGGCTGGAGCGGCGCTTCGTCGAAAAAATAATCACCTGGGATCAGCTCAGTCGCGATCCCACCTATCAGTTTCACGACAGCAAGCTGGGCGCCAATTCCTGGGTCTTCCGTCTGCTGCACAGCCACGCCTTCATCAAGCTGCCGACGGGCAACCTCGAGCGGATGTTTCTCGCTTTCGAACAGGTCACTGTCAGTCCCAGCGAAGTAATCATGCGTGAAGGCGATGCGCCTGATAATTTCTACGTCATTCGGGAAGGAACCGCCGCGGTTTCCAAGAACCTTGACGGTGCGCCGCAAGTGGTGGCCTACCTGCGCGAAGGCGATGTCTTCGGCGAAGACGCCTTGCTGGCCAACGCGCCGCGCAACGCCACCGTGCGCATGTTGCAGGGCGGACGGCTGATGAAGTTGTCACGCGAAGCGTTCAACGCCGTGCTCAAACCGCCCATGGTTTCCTGGGTGCTGCCTGCGCAGGCGGCCAGCCAGGTGCAGGAAGGCGCCAAGCTGGTCGATGTGCGCATGCCCGAGGAATTCGCCTTGCGCTCGATCCATGGCGCGGCCAACGTGCCCTTGTACCGACTGCGGGAGGACATGCCCGCGTTGGTGCCCGTCGGTGGCCGCGTGCTGGTCTATTGCAACACCGGCGAGCGGTCGGCGGCCGCAGCCTTCATTCTCAATTCGATGGGCTACGAAGTCAGCGCGCTGCATGGCGGGTTGGGCGCCATGCTCAAGTTGCAGGCCGCAGCTATCGCCTGATCAGGTGTCGGCGCGCACCGCGCCATCGACAATCACCACGTCGGCCGGCCGGCGGGCAAACAGGCCAACCGTGACGATGCCCGGAATCTGATTGAGGTCGCGCTCGAGCGCCAGCGGGTCGGTGATCTGCCAATTGTGCACATCCAATATCCAGTTGCCGTTGTCGGTGACCGTGCCTTCGCGCCAGATCGGCTGTCCGCCCAGCGCGACGATTTCCCGCGCCACCAGGCTGCGCGCCATCGGGATGACTTCGACCGGCACCGGGAACTTGCCGAGCACTTCGACCTGCTTGCTGGCGTCGATGATGCAAATGAATTTCTTGCTCGCTTCGGCAATGATCTTCTCGCGAGTCAGCGCGGCGCCGCCGCCCTTGATCAATCGGCGGTGCCGGTCGCACTCATCCGCGCCATCCACATAAAGCGCCAGCGGACCGGACGAGTTCAAATCGAGCACCGGAATGCCCAGTTCCTTGAGCAGTCGCGTGCTTTGCTCGGAACTGGACACTGCGCCTTCGATGCGATCCTTCATCCTGCCGAGGGCGGCGATGAAAAAGGCCACGGTGGAACCGGTGCCGACGCCGACGATGCTGCCATCGGCCACGTATTCGGCGGCCTTGTCGCCCGAGCGCCGCTTGCCTTCATTCTGTGACATGTGTGCTATCAACCTTGTTCAAGGGAAAGAATGGTTTTCCATTGGCCTGCCGTCACCGGCATGACCGAGAGCCGGTTTCCGCGGCTCAGGAGCGCGAATCCATCGAGCGTGTCGGCTGCTGCCTTGAGTTCGTCCAGGCTGATGATTCGCTTGAGCTTGCGCTTGAAAGCGATATCCACCAGCGACCAGCGCGGTTCCTCGCGCGTACTCTTGGGATCGAAGTAGGGCGACTTGCGATCGAACTGGGTTGGGTCCGGGTAGGCGTCGCTGGCGACTTCCGCCAGCCCGACGATAGCGGGTACCGCCGTGCTGGAGTGATAGAAGAACACGCCGTCGCCGACGCTCATGGTCCTCATGAAATTGCGCGCCTGGTAGTTGCGCACGCCGCTCCACGGCTCGCGCCGGGCGCGGGCGAGGTCGTCGATGGAAAACGCATCGGGTTCCGACTTCATCAACCAGTATTTCATCGCCACATTCTCACCCAACTCCGCGACAAATCATCAAC
>JBAZBG010000226.1:0-4907 GCA_041671585.1 Arenimonas sp.
GGACCCGCGCAGCCGCGGTGTTGCCTTGCTTGTCGAGCAGGAACGCAAGATGCGACAGGGATTCCTGATGTTGTGGATCCAGGTACAGCGCCTTGCGATACAACGCCGTCGCGGCGGCGCGGTCGCCCGCCGCATCGCGGATCACGCCGAGCAGGCAATAGCCGTGCGCCGAAGCGCCGTGTTCGCGCAGGTAGCGCTCTCCGGCTGCGGCGGCTTCGATCAGCCGCCCCTGATTGGCCAGATCGCGCACATGAGCCAGCGCCGATTCGCTCGCTGCGCGCGGGTCCGCCGCCGCAGCAGACGCGGGTGCCGGTTCGGTCGGCGCAGGCTTCGCGCTCCGGCCGACGGCGGCTGGGGCGCGCGAGGTCGTCGGCGTGGCGTGCCGCGCGACCGGGAGCGATGGCTTGCGCGCCGGCTTGGCGACCGGCGCAGCGGCATCGGCCGCGTGGTGAAAAGCGAACGCCATCGGCAACTGCGCGGAGGTCAGCCGGAGTCGTGGCAGCAAGCCGGTTTCCGACGGCCCGACGAACAGGCAGCCACGGGGGTTGAGCAACCGCAACAGAACCTCGAGTGCGAGCGCCTGCGTCTCCTGGTCGAAATAGATCAGCACATTTCGGCAAAAAATGTAGTCGTAGAGGCCATGGCCGGGCAGGAAATCGACGGCGAACAGATTGCCCTGCTGGAAATTCACGCGCTCGCGCGCTGCGTCGGACAGCTGCCATCGGCCGCCAACAGCTTGGAAATGCTGCGCGCGAAAGTCCAGTTCCTGGCCGCGAAATGAATTCGATCCGTAACAGGCGCGTGCGCCTTGATCCAGTGCGCGCCGGCTGATGTCAACGGCGTCGATGCGAAACCGATTGGCCGGAATGCCTGCATCCAGCAGGGTGATCGCCATCGAGAAGGGCTCTTCGCCGGTCGAGCAAGGCAGGCTCAGCAGGCGCAGTTCGGGCTTGGCCGGGTTTGCGATCAGTTCGGCGCGCGCCATGTCGGCAAGCGCGACGAAAGCCTCGCGATCGCGAAAGAACCAGGTCTCCGGCACCACCACCGCTTCGATCAGCTCCTGCAACTCGGTCGGCGACGAACGCACGCGAAGCCAATACGCGTGCACCTCGGTGAGCTGGCATGCCGTCATCCGGGTCTGCACGGCGCGGGCAATGGCGGTAGGTCCCAGCGACGCGGCATCCAGACCCATCGCTTCCTTGAGCAGGGCATTGAAATCCACGCCCGCCATCAAACCTCCACCGGTGTCTGGAACAGAAGGTCACGCACCGCGCCCGGCAATAGCTGGTCTATCTGAATCCACTGCACCAGGCCCTGCGCGTCGGTGGCGACAGGGCCGAGATACGGCGCGTCCGGCACGCTCACGCCGGAGTCCCTGAAGTCGCTGGCCGCGCAACTCATGGTGTCGGTGACGTGCTCGGCCAACAATCCGAGCAGACGCGACTGCCCGCTGCCGTCGGGATAATCCACCATCACTATCCGCGTGCTCAGGCGCGGTTCCGCCGGCCGGCCGAGCGCCAGCTGGCTGAGGTCGATCAAGGGTACGGTGCGGCCGCGGTAATTGAGCGCGCCGCTGACCGCCGGCGGCGCCTGTGGTATCCGCTTCACCGCGATCAGGGGCAGCACTTCCACCACCTGCCGCACGTCGATGGCATAGCGATCCTTGCCCAGGCGGAACAGGAGAAAGAGCATGTCTACTCCGTCGCTCAGCCGCCCAACTTGAATCGGGAAACACCTTCGCGCAATCCGGTGGCCGACTGATGCAGGCCGTCGATGGCCTGGTTGGACTGGCGCAGCGACTCCACTGTCTGCAACGCCGCCTCGCTCAGCTGCGACAAGGCTTGGGTGATCTGTTCGGCGCCCGTCGCCTGCGCGCGCATGCCTTCGCTGGCTGCCTCGCAACGCGGGGCCATCTGCTGCACCTGCTGGATGATCTGCGATAGCTGCGAGCCGACCTGCTGCACTTCGTCCATGCCGCGCCGGACTTCTTCGGAAAACTTGTCCATGCCCATCACGCCGGCCGACACCGCGGACTGGATTTCCTTGACCATCTGTTCGATATCGTAGGTCGCCACCGCAGTCTGGTCGGCCAGGCGGCGGATCTCGGTGGCCACCACGGAGAATCCGCGGCCGTATTCGCCGGCCTTTTCCGCTTCGATTGCGGCGTTGAGCGAAAGCAGGTTGGTCTGGTCGGCCACCCGCGTAATCGTGGTCACCACCTGAGTGATGTTGCCGGCCTTTTCATTGAGCACCGCCAGCTTGGAGTTGATCGAACCGGTAGCGTCCATGACCCGGTGCATCGTCTCTTCCATCTGCGTGAGTCCGGCCTGGCCGCTGCCCGCCAGCGTCGCTGACTGGTCGGCGGCATCGGCGACTTCGGTCATGGTGCGCACCAGCTCCTTGGACGTGGCCGATATTTCCTTCGACGTGGCGCCGATCTCGGTGGTGGTGGCGGCGATTTCCGTCGCCGTCGAATGCTGCTCGCGCGCGGTGGCCGAAATCTGCGTGGCCGAGGTGTTTACCTGGATGCCGGACTTGTGGACTTCGCTGACCAGGCTCGCCAGGTGGGCGACCATGTCCACCAGCGCATTGCCCATGTCGTCGTTAGCCGACTGCGGCTTGATCGAACCGGACAGGTCGCCATCGGCGATGTCCTGGACCAGCAGCACCTGTTCGCGCAGGGCCATGATCATTTTTTCGAAGGCACGGGCGAGCTCGCCGATCTCGTCCTTGCGGCCACCGGATATCGGTTCGACATTCAGATTGCCGACTGCGATCTGGCTGGCCACGCCAACCACCTGCTTCAAGGGGCCGGTGATGTCGCGCACGATGAAGTAGCCGATCGCGAGCACGACCAGCATCGCCAGGGCGGCCCAGGCAAACGTCGTCTGCAATCGTTGCCGGTGGCTGGCTACGCGCTTTTGCAACGACGCCGTCAGCGAAGGCGCCAGCACGGCTTGCAGTTGCTGGAGGGCCACCGAGTGGGTCTGCTCGGAACCCCTGCCTGAGGAAGCGCCTACCGTGCTGGCCTGGCCGCCGGCGACCCGGCTGATCAACTCACGGGTCAGGCGCACCTCATTGGCAACCGCCTGGCCGCGCGGCAAAAGCACTGTTTCCAGCGCGGGATCCGCGGCCACCGCCTTGGTCAGCGAATCGTTCAAGCGTTGCTCGGCCCTGGTCGCCAACGCTGCCAGGCCTCTGAGCCGGTCCAGGCGCGCGGCTGAATCGGCTGCGCCTGCCGCCGTGGAATGCGCCAGTGCCCGAGCCTGCGAGAGGTGCTCGTTGAGTTCCGGCCCTTCCATCAACAAAGTGCTCATCAGGTAATAACTGTCGAGCTGCGGATCCAGGATCAGCTCCGAGACATCGGACACGCGCCCGATCAGTTCGGCTGTCGATTCGATCAATCGGGTATGCGCGCCAAAGCTGGCGTCGGCTGTCTGGACTTGCGCGGTCGCCAGCAGGTCACGGATGCCGCTGCGCAATACTTGCCAGCGCTCGGCGCCGTACGCGGGGCCGTCTGGCCTTGCGTACATTTCGTCGACCAGCCGGATACCGTTCTGAAGCTCGGCGCTACTCGCTTCCAGTTGCGACTTGTAGGCCTGGCCGGCAATGACGCGATCGGCCAGCGCCCGGTGCTGCCGGAGGTCGTCCGCCAAATCCAGCAGGGGCACTGCGTATTCGACGCCGACCAGCTCGCCGCGACCGACGTCGGCATTCTTTTCTACCGTGGATAACAAGGTGGCGGTGACAATCAGGAACGGGAGCATGAACACAGCGGCGAGCAATGCGAGCTTCTGCCAGATCTTGAGGTTCTTCATAAGCCGCCTTGTGAGAGTCGAACAAATCGAGCCAAGGACAAACACGAGGAACCGGACACGCGCGCGCTGTTCAGTCTGGCCCCAAGCCTGAGCTTGCTACCAGACAGCGCCGTCACGCAAGTTCGTGTTTCTTACCTGGTGCCGTCCCCGGCACGCCTGCCCTCAGCCGCGGATGCCCCGGGACACATCCAGTTCACGACGCAGGGCGCGTGCCCAGGCACTGGCGGCAATGCCGACCTCGGACGCGTTCTCGACCCGCGTGGTGAGACGCAAGGTGCCCAAGTCCCGACCCAGGGTGCGATCGAGGATGCGCATGAGGGTCGCGCCACTGGTCGAGTCGCGCAGCTCGGCAATCAGGGTCATCTCGCCAAAGGACAAGGTGTAGCTGCTGCTTGGGCCGGCAGTCTGGATGTCGGGCGCGTTGAGATACAGCTCAGCCACGCGCACGTTGATCTCCAGCACATCCTCGCCCGGCGCATTGGCCAGCGCGTATCCGGACCTGCTCAATTCGCGCACGACCTGGTCGTGGACTACCTGGGCAAGATCATTCTTGATGCGCAGGGTGTCGCCGGTCGGAATCCGGGAACCGGTCGGGATGGCGGCATGGCGCTCCCAATCGCGACGGAACGCGACCGACACCGGATTGATCAGTACCCGACGATAGCCGGACAGCTCGGCGCCCGGGCGCACATAGACCAGGTCGAAGCCCTTGACCCGCTTCTGCTGCAGGCCGTCGTCGCTCCAGGCATTGGCCGCCGCGCGCTTGGTGGTCGGTTCGGCTTGCGGGTTGGCGAGGGCGGCGCCTGCGACCAGGGTCACCGCCGTTATCAGGGTGATGAGAATTCTGTTCATGGACGGCCTCCGGCATGGGTTTCCAGCTGATGAGAAATTAAACGCCCACAATCTGCAACGGCAGCCGAATGGAATGCCGAGGGGCGCCGTTCGCTAGCGCAGCTTGACCAGCTCGACGCGACGGTTCTTCGCCCGGCCCGCCTCGTCGCTGTTGTCGCTCAGCGGCCGGTCCGGCCCGAAGCCTTGCGTGCTCAGCCGATCGCCGGCGATCCCCTGGGCCACCAGGGCGGCGCGCAC
>JBAZBG010000227.1:0-4876 GCA_041671585.1 Arenimonas sp.
GCGAACTCGCCTTGCGCGCCGGCCATCGGCGCCAGCGACACGCCGCCCTTCATGCCGGTGACATCGGCGAGGATTTCCTGCAGGTCGTGCATGCACGCCAGGTAGCCCTGGCTCAGCGAATCGGGGGCATAGGGATGGCGGCCGACGAAGCCGTCCATCAGCGCGATCGAATGGCAGGCGCGCGGGTTGTACTTCATCGTGCACGAGCCAAGGGGGTAAAAATTGGTGTCGATCGAAAAGTTCTTGCGGCTCAGCTGGGTGTAGTGACGCACCGCCTGCAATTCCGAGACTTCCGGCAGGCCGATCGGAGTGTCGCGCAGGAAGCGCTCCGGCAAGGCGGGGGCGGTGACCGCATCGGCAAGCTGGGCGGCGGCGGTGCGGCCGGGCTGGGACTGCTCGAAAATCAGCATGGTTTGGGGCTCTGGGTGCCGGAACGATTCTCCTATTTTGACACAGGGCCGGCGTCCGGCGGGATGACCCCTGTCTGGGAGCGGCCTCAGCCGCGATTCTCTTCCCGTGGGAGCGGCTTCAGCCGCGATGCTCTTTTTGTGGGAGCGGCTTCAGCCGCGATGGCTTTCCGGGCGGGACTATCGCGGCTGAAGCCGCTCCTACAGGCGCTGGGGCGGACTCCGCCCCACGCCGGGGCGTTCTAGTCGCCGTCGCGAAAAATCGCGGTGCCGCGGCTGCCGTCCGGGTTGATCCAGCCGCGGTACATGCCGGGGGTGTTGAAGGGCATGGCGATGTTGCCGTCCCTGTCCAGGGCGATCGCGCCGCCATCCCCACCCAGCCGGGGCACCACGCCGTTGACGACTTCTTCGGCGGCCGCGGCCAGGCTGTCGCCGCGGTACGCCACGCGCGCGCAGATATCCTGCGCAACCACGGCGCGGATGTAGAACTCTCCCCAACCGGTTCCCGACACCCCACAGCGCTCGTCGGCGTAAGTGCCGGCGCCGATGATCGGCGAGTCGCCGACGCGGCCAAAGCGCTTGTTGGTCATGCCGCCGGTCGAGGTGGCCGCCGCGATATGGCCCTGGGCATCCAGCGCCACGGCGCCAACCGTGCCGAAGTAAGTGCCCGGCACCGGCGGCAGGACCGCCGACTCCCGCGCCTTGGCGTCCTGCAATTGTTTCCAGCGCCGTTCGGTATCGAAATACTTCGGATCGACACGTTCGATCTCGGGCCGGCTGTCGGCGAATTGTTCCGCGCCGGCGGTCGCCAGCATCACGTGCTCGGAGTGTTCCATCACCGCGCGCGCCAGCTTGATCGGATTCTTGATCGTGCTCACGGCGGCCACGGCGCCGGCGCGACGCGTGTGGCCTTCCATGATCGACGCGTCGAGCTCATGGCCGCCGGCGGCGTTGAACACCGCGCCCTTGCCGGCATTGAACCAAGGGGAATCCTCAAGCACCACAACGGCGGCAGACACAGCATCAAGAGCGCTCCCCCCACTCGACAGCACCTTGTGGCCGGCATCGAGCGCGCGGTCGAGCTCCTTGCGGATCGCCGCGGCATCCGCGTCGCTGACCGTGGCTTTGGAAGCGACGCCAGCGCCGCCATGAATGACGAGCGCGGTCTTGGGGGTTTGCGAATAGGCGGACATGGTGAGAACCGTGGCGAGAAGTAGGACCAGAATGCGCAGCATGGGTGGCTCCGGCAGCGGGTGTGGGCATGATAGCGGGTTGTCGGGCAGAGCAGTTCGCGGCTGGCCTTTAACAGACGAATGTCTGGTCAGCCGCTCCTGCCGGGGGCTCTAGCCTTGATGGCGGAGGGCTTCGATGGGGTCGAGTTGCGCGGCTTTGCGCGCCGGGTAGAAGCCGAAGAACAGGCCGGTCGCCACCGAGCAACCGGCGGCCAGGGCGACCACTTGCCAATCCAGTTGCACCGGCAGCGAACCCAGCTCGGCCGACAGCAGCGCGCCGGCGATGCCGATCAGGGTGCCGATCACGCCGCCACCGAAGGAAATCAACATCGCCTCGGCGAGGAACTGCCGCTGGATATCGCGCGGGCCGGCGCCGACCGCCATGCGCAGGCCGATCTCGCGAATGCGTTCGGTCACCGACACCAGCATGATGTTCATGATGCCGATGCCGCCGACCAGCAACGAGATCCCGGCCACGGCGCCGAGCAGCAGCGACATGATGCGCGTGGTCTGCGTGCGCGTGGCGACCATCTCGGAAATATTGCGCACGGTGAAATCGTCTTCCTCGCCGGCGGCGATGTGATGGCGCTCGCGCAACAGTGCTTCGACTTCTTCCTGCACGTAGGCCAGGTCTTCGCTGCGCGCGACGCCCAGCGCGATTTGCCGCACAGTGCCCGGAGGCGCACCGGAAGCGCCGCTCAGGCGACGGCGCGCAGTCTCCAGTGGCACCATGATCACGTCGTCCTGGTCCTGGCCGAAGCCGCCCTGGCCCTTCGGCGCCAACACGCCGACGACGCGGAATGGCACCTTGCCGATGCGCAGGCTTTGTCCGATCGGATCTTCGTCACCGAATAATTCGCGGCGGACGGTTTCACCGATCACCACTGTCTTCGCCGCCGAGCTGTAATCGCTCGGTTCGAGTCCGGGACCGGAGGCGACTTTCCAGCCATTGATGTCGAAATAGTCCGGCTGCACGCCCTGCCAGCTGCTCGACCAGTTGTTTTCGCCATAGACCAGCTGGCTGCCGCCGCGGATGCCGGCGGCCACGTACTGCACTTCCGGAATTTGTTCGCGAATCGCGGCCGCATCCTGATCGGTCAGGGTCGCGTTGCTGCCCGCGCCACCGCGTATGCCGCCGGTGTTGGGCGCCCCCCCGCTGATGTCGAGCCGGTTGGCGCCCAGGCCGGAAACCAGCTTGTCGATCTCCGCCTGCGTGCCCTGCCCGACCGAGACCATCACGATCACGGCGGCGATGCCGATGATGACCCCCAGCGAGGTCAACGCACTGCGCATCCAGTTACCGCGCAACGCAAACACGGCCGTGCGCAAGGTGTCGGTCAGGGTCATGCGGCCGCTCCCAGTGGCTGTTCGCCTTCGAACAACCTGCCGTCGCGCATCACGCAGATGCGATCGGCCTGGTGGGCGATGTCCACCTCGTGGGTAATCAACACGATGGTGTGCCCCTGCC
Source organism: Arenimonas sp. (assembly GCA_041671585.1). Taxonomy (GTDB): domain Bacteria; phylum Pseudomonadota; class Gammaproteobacteria; order Xanthomonadales; family Xanthomonadaceae; genus Arenimonas. The sequence continues at coordinate 3,108 of JBAZBG010000227.1, forward strand.
CCTGCAGCGACTTGAACAGTTGCAGCACTTCAAGGCTGGTGCGCGAATCAAGGGCGCCCGTCGGCTCGTCGGCGAGGATCAGGGTCGGCCGGTTGATCAGCGCGCGCGCAATCGACACGCGTTGCTGCTGTCCGCCGGACAGCTCTCCCGGACGATGGCTGAGGCGATCGCCCAGCCCGACTGCCTCCAGCGCCGCGCGCGCGCGCTCCGTGCGTTCCGACAAGGGCACGTCGGCGTAGCCCAAGGGCATCATCACGTTGTGCAGGGCATCCATCCGCGAGAGCAGGTTGAAGGTCTGGAACACGAACCCGATTTTTTCCAGGCGCAGGCGCGCCAGTTGCTCGGCGTCCAGGGTGGCGACATCGACGCCGTCGCACAGGTAGCGGCCGGAACTCGGCCGGTCCAGGCAGCCGATCATGTTCATCAACGTCGATTTCCCGGAACCGGAAGCGCCCATGATCGAGACGAATTCGCCACGTCCGATCGAAAGGTTCACCTGGTCCAAGGCCACCACCTGGGCCTGGGTACCGGCGGCGTAGACCTTGCACAGGCCTTCGATCTGCACGAGCGGCGGCGCGCTCATGGTGTTGGACGGGCGCTGCCGACGATGACCTGGTCGCCTTCCGACAGTGCGCTGCCAATGATTTCGGTGCGCGTGCCGTCAGTGGCGCCGATGCGCACGATCACCTGTTCCGGCTTGTCATCGACGAGGCGATACACGGGCGCGCGCCGGCCCGCGGTCAGCGCCGCCAGCTCGCCATCCCAGGCGGCCTGCTGGGTCGGATTCAACAGCGCGCGAAATGCGCTGAAATCCTGCTTGATGCGTTCGGCCGTGCGCCGAGCGCGATCGCCGGTGCCCGCGGCGCCGCGCGAACCCCTGCCCATTTGCGCGGCGATGCCGGTAGCGGAACCGGCACTGCGCGCCTGCGAGGCGCGATCGCGCATCGCCTGCAGCGATTGTTCGAACACATCGCGCTGGCGCGAGTCGAGCTGCAGGCCGTCGGCGATCTTGCCCAGCGCATCGATCGTGTCGCTGCCGCCCTGCCCGGCGCCGGAGCGCTGAGCCGTGGCGGCGGATGCCGCGTCGGATCTGGAGCCAGCGGCGCCGGCGCCGTCCGCTTCCGCCGGCCGGAAACGCAGGGCCGCGTTGGGAACGCTGAGCACGTCCGGGCGGCGATTGATTTCGATCTCGGCATTGGCAGTCATTCCCGGCAGCAGGCTCTGGTCGGGGTTGTCGACCTGCACCACCACCGGATAAGTGATGACGTTGGCCGTGTTGGTTGCCGCCAGGCGAACCTGCTTGACGCGGCCGGAGAATTTTCGCTCGGCGAAGGCATCAACGGTGAATTGCGCCATTTGGCCTTCGCGCACCTGGCCGATGTCGGCCTCGTCGATAGCCAGCACGATCTCCATCTTGCGCAGGTCGCCGGCAATCTTGAACAACACCGGCGTCTGCAGGCTTGCCGCCACTGTCTGCCCGGGCTCGACGGCACGCAACAACACCACGCCGTCCACCGGCGAGCGGATCACGGTTTTTTCCAGATCCAGCCGCGCGCTGTCGACGTTCGCCTGTTGCTGGCGTACTTGCGCCCGCGCCGAAACGATTCGCGCCCGCGCCTGGTCGCGCGCGGCGAGCGCCTGGTCGGCATCGGCACGTGCGATCAGCTGGCGCTTGAGCAGGTCGGCCTTGCGCCTGTAATCGAGCTCGGCATTGCGCGCCACGGCCTGCGCCTCGCTGAGGCCGGCACGGGTGCTCGACAGCGTCGCCG
>JBAZBG010000228.1:0-4867 GCA_041671585.1 Arenimonas sp.
CAGCGCGATCAGCACTTTGGCGGCGCTTGCGCCATGCCGGGAGGACAAAGAACCCACGGTGTTGCCCCAGGAATTGTTTCGAGTTGCCGAATTATCGGTGATCGCGGCTTGCGCTGCTCGCACTTTCGGTCTTCAGCAGCGCGGCCTTGCGCGGCAGTCCCCAGCGGTAACCGCCAAGCGAGCCGTCACCGCGCACGATCCGGTGGCAAGGCACGATCACCGCAAGGCGGTTCTGTGCGCAGGCTCGCGCCACGGCGCGTGCCGCAGTCGGCCGGCCGAGCGATTGCGCCAACTGCGCGTAGCTGAGGGTCTGGCCACGCGGGATTTTCATCAAGGCCTCCCAGACCCGCTGCTGGAAGGCAGTGCCGATCAGTTCGATGTCGAGCTTGCCGGAGCGACCGCTGAGCAGGTGCGCAACCTGTTGCACGCGCGGCGCCAGGAATTCATCGCGACCATCATGGACGCGGGATATCTGCGCCCGGGGAAACTCACGGCGCAATCCTGCTTCCAGCTCGTCCGCGTCGTCGCCCAGCGTAATCGAGCACAGGCCGCGCTCGGTTGCCGCCACGAGGGCGAGGCCCAGTTCGGTCGCCAGGATGGTCCAGTGGATCAGCATGCCCTCGCCGCCGCGGCGGTAGGTGCCCGGCAACATGCCCAGGCGCGCGGCGCCATCTTCGTAAACCCGGCTGCTGGAACCGTAACCGGCCTCGTAGACCGCGCGGGTGACATCGCCGTTCGCGCGCAGTTCGCGTTTCAGCGTGGCCAACTTTTTCTGCGCGCGGTACTCGGCCGGGCTGAGGCCGAACTCGGCGCGAAAACGGCGCTGCAGGTGTGCCGGACTCAGGCCGACCGCGGCGCCGAGCGCATCGAGCGTGTGGTCGGCTTCGTCGAGCAGACAGCGGGCTCGCTGCAACCGCGGATCAGGCGTGGATGTCGTGTCCATGTGCGAAAGACTAACCGGCGCGAGAACCGCCGGCTATCCGAATCTTGCTATGTGGGAGCGGCTTCAGCCGCGAACGGGTGTACCCGTAAATCGCGGCTGAAGCCGCTCCCACAAAATCGCGGCTGAAGCCGCTCCTACAAGATCGCGGCTGAAGCCGCTCCTACAAAATCGCGGCTGAAGCCGCTCCTACAAGATCGCGGCTGAAGGCGCTCCTATACGGGGGGCTGTTAGTCGCTCCAGACTTTGGCGCGGGGGGAGTTGGGTAGGACCTGGGCGGCCAGGGCGGCGTTGCCATTTAGCATCGTGATGGCGTCGGACAGGATGGCTGCCGTTTCACGCAACAACGGATCCGGGCGATTCTTGGCGTCCGTTTCGGCAGCAACCTGCTTGGCTACGTCGCGTTCGTTGACCTGCAGGCCGTCGTCATCGTCGGACTTGGGCACCGCCAGGCCCAGCGCCTTGCGCTCGGCCTGGCGCTGCTTGCGCTTGGCCTCCTCACGCTGACGCTCGACTCGACGCTCGGCTTCGTTGAGCGAGATGACTTTCTTGTCGCGCTCGGTGCGGAACTGGGCGACATCCTGCGACCACCACGTGAACTCGCGATCCTTGACCACGCGGGCGTTGTGCCGGGACAACAGGCTCGGCACGATCGGGGCGAAGTTACCCAGGTTGTTGTGCGGCGCGATCGCGATCTTGGTTGCCGGCAGCGCATTGTCGAAGGTGCTCTCGCCAAACTCAGTCGCATCGACCGTCACCGGGAACTGGATTTCGGGCACCACGCCGGCATGCTGGGTGGTGTCGCCATCGACGCGGAAGAATTGCGCGATGGTCAGCTTCACCTGTCCGAATTGCGGGCCGGTCTTGCTCGGCCAGCGGTCGAGGTCGATCAGGTTCTGCACGGTGCCTTTGCCGAAGGTCGGCTCGCCCACGATCAGGCCGCGGCCGTAATCCTGGATTGCTGCCGCAAAAATTTCCGTCGCCGACGCCGACGAACGATTGACCAGCACGGCCAACGGACCGTCCCAGGCAACGCCCCGGCTCTCGTCGTTTTCCACGCTGACCCGGCCGCCCGACTCGCGCACCTGCACGACTGGGCCCTGGTCGATGAACAAGCCGGTCAGCTCAACCGCCTCGACCAGCGAACCGCCGCCGTTCTCGCGCAAATCCATGACCACGCCATCGACGCGCTGCAGCTTCAATTCGGCGAGCAACTTGGCCACGTCCGAGGTCGCGGAACGGGCGTCGGGATCGCCGCGCCGGGCCGCTTCGAAGTCCAGATAGAAGCCCGGCAGGGTGATGATGCCGATTTTCTTGCCCTGCACGTCGAGGATCGACTTGCTGGCCGCCTGTTCTTCGAGCTTGACCTTGTCGCGCACGATCGTCACCAGCTTGTGCGGGCCGTCGATGCCGACATCGGCCGGCAACACATCCAGGCGCACCTTGGTGCCCTTGGTGCCGCGAATCTGGTCGACCACATCGTCGATGCGCCAGCCGACCACGTCGGTCATCGCGCCCTTGTCGCCCTGGCCGACGGCGACCACGCGATCGCCAACCTTGATCTTGCCGCTGGTCGCCGCCGGGCCGCCAGGCACCAGCGTGCGAATGACCACGAATTCATCCTGTCGCTGCAGCACGGCGCCGATGCCCTCGAGCGACAGACGCATCTGCATGTTGAAGTTTTCGGCGCTGCGCGGGCTCATGTAGCTGGTATGCGGATCGATCGATGCCGCATACGCGTTCATGAAGCTTTCGAACACGTCGTCGCCGCGCAGCTCATGCACGCGCGAGGCGAGCGTGGCGTAGCGCTTGTCGAGCGTCTTGCGAATTTCTTCCGGAGAACGGCCGGCCAGCTTCAGGCGCAGCGCGTCGTTCTTGACGTACTTGCGCCAGATGTCGTTGAGCTCGGCCTGATCGGCGGCCCAAGCGGCCTTCTCGCGATCGTAGGCCCAGGTTTCCTTCGCCGAAAAGTCGAAGGGCTTGGCCAGCAAGCTGCGGGCATAGGCGGAACGCTCGTCGACGCGGCGCAGGTAGGTGTTGAAGATTTCGTAGGCCGGTTTCAGTTCCTGGTTCTTGATCGCATCGTCGAGCTGGTTGCGGTACGGCGCGAACCGGGCCATGTCGGCCTGGGTGAAGAACAACCGGTTGCCATCCAGCGATTCGAAATAGCGCCGGTAGATGTCTGCCGACAAGGCGTCATTGAGCGTGCGCGGCCGGTAGGCGTAACGGCTGTCGGACAGCAGGCCGTAGACCAGCGTGGTGGCCGCGGCTTGCGCGTCGGTCGGCGTCAATGTCGTCGAAGGCGCCGGGGCGGCGGCGGCGATCGCCAGCGTCAACGGCAGAATGGCGGTGAAAACCAGCAAATTACGATTCAGCATGTGTTGGTCCTCGAGAACCAGAATGGTTGCAGCTTGCGCCAAGCCCAGCCAACCGAGCCTGTGCCGATGGTACCGGTTGTCGTGATCAGGGCCGCGCTTCGACAAATCCTGCTTCAGCCGCCATTCGGTCGGCGTGATAGGAGGAGCGAACCATCGGTCCGGAGGCTACATGGGTGAACCCTAGACCGTAGCCAAGGACTTCAAGTTCCTTGAATTCCTCGGGCGTCCAGTAGCGGATCACCGGATGGTGGTGCGGCGTGGGCTGCAAGTACTGGCCGATAGTGATCATGTCGACGTTATGGGCGCGTAAATCCCGCATCGCGCCCTCAACCTGAACCCGCGTCTCGCCCAGGCCGAGCATGATCCCGGATTTGGTCGGCAGTTCAGGATGCTGGGCCTTGAATTGCTGCAACAGCTGCAGCGACCAGTCGTAATCGGCGCCCGGACGCACGTTCGGGTACAGCTCGCGCACCGTTTCCAGGTTGTGGTTGAACACGTCCGGCGGCGCCGTTTTCAGGATTTCCAGCGCCCGCTCCATGCGGCCCTTGCCGCGGAAATCCGGGGTCAGGATTTCGATCTTGATGTTGGGCGACAGCGCCCGGGTCTCCCGGATGCAGTCGGCAAAATGCTGGGCGCCGCCATCGCGCAGGTCGTCGCGGTCGACCGAGGTCACCACCACGTAACGCAGCGCCATGTCGGCGATGGTGCGGGCCAGGCTGGCCGGCTCGTCCTGGTCGGGCGGCTTCGGACGGCCGTGCGCGACATCGCAGAAGGAGCAGCGCCGCGTGCACACCTCGCCCAGGATCATGAAGGTGGCGGTGCCGTGGCTGAAACACTCGTGGATGTTCGGGCAGCTGGCTTCTTCGCAGACGGTGACCAGGCGATTTTCGCGCAGCTTGCTCTTCAGCTTGGCGACAGCATTGCCCGCGGGAATGCGCACGCGAATCCAGCTCGGCTTGCGCAACTGCGGTGCGGGTTCGAACTTCACCGGGCTGCGCGCGATCTTGTCCTCGCCCATCTGCTTGACGCCCTCCTGCAGCGGGGCCAGCACCTGAATCGGAATGATCTTGCTGACGGACTCGGACATGGGCAACTCAGGCAAGGAGGAGGGGGACGGGCAACTCGGGCAGCACGCTGGTGAATTCCGGCCGCAAACCCAGCTGGCCGGACAAGGCCGCAACCAGCACCGGCTTGACTTCGGCAAGGGTGGACGGACCGCCGGATTTTATCACCGAGGTCACCTGCAAACCTTGGTATCCGCAGGGATTTATTCGCGAAAACGGCTCCAGGTCCATCGCCACGTTGAACGCCAGGCCGTGGAACGTGCAGCCCCGGCGCACGCGCAGGCCAAGCGCGCCGATCTTGGCGCCGTCGACGTAGACTCCCGGCGCCCCTTCCTTGCGCACTGCGCGTATCTGCCATTGCGCCAGGGTGTCGATCAAGGCCTGTTCGATCCGGCAGACGAATTCGCGCACGCCGATGTTGAGCCGGCGCAGGTCGACCAGGGGATAGGCGACCAGCTGGCCGGGGCCGTGATAGGTCACCTGCC
>JBAZBG010000229.1:0-4864 GCA_041671585.1 Arenimonas sp.
TCCAGCACCGGGGGGGACGGCAGCTCAGCCAGCGAGCCGTCGACGAGCGGGCCATGCGGCAGCTCGCCGCCGTTCAGCCAATCGTGGATCTGCGACAGGGCCGGGTGGTCGGACACTTCGCCGAACAACTGGTCGAAGCGCTGGCGCCAGTCGCCGGCGGTGAAGTTCGGACGATTCGGATTCTGCGGATTGCTCATGACTTCCTCACGGCGTGATGGAAAAACAGTGGATGAAAGAAATTCTTGGAAACGGACTCAGCGCTCACGCATCGCCTCCGACACATGGGTCTTCAGCGGGCTTAGCAGGTAGTCGATAACGCGGCGCTCACCGGTCTTCACCTCTACACTCAGCGCCATGCCCGGCGTAAGCCGGATGGGCTGGCCGTCGATGATCAGTCCGCGCTCGTTCAGGCGCACGCGCACCGCGAATACCAGGCCGAGCTTCTCGTCCTGGATGGCGTCGTGCGAGACGCTGACCAACTTGCCGGTCAGGTAGCCATAGCGCGTGTACGGGAAGGCCTCGATCTTGACCACGGCGTTCTGGCCTTCGTGCACGAAGCCGATGTCCTTGTTGAGCAGCAGCGCTTCGACTTCGATCGACTCATCCTTCGGCACGATTGCCAGCAGTGGCTGCGCCGGCGTGACCACGCCGCCCACGGTGTGAATCGCCAGCTGTTGCACGGTGCCATCGACCGGCGCGCGAATCTGCATCAGCTGGTTGCGGCGGCCGGTCTTGTCGACGTCCTGCGCCATCTGCGCGGACTGTTCTGTGGCCTGGCGCAGGCCATCCATCACCTGGCGGCGGAAATCGGACGCCTGGCTGGCCTGGTCGGCGCGTTGCGCGCTGATCGCGGCCGACAGTTCGGCCACGCGGCTCATCTGGTACGAATGGTTACGCTCAGCCTCGATCTGCTGCTGCTTTGCCGCCAGGAAATCGTGCTTGGACACGTACTCCTTGGCATTGAGCGCCTCCAGGTCGGAGCTGCGCGCGGCCGACAGGCGCGCGGATTCGGCGAGGCTGGAGATCAGCTTGCGCGTCGTCGCCAATTCGGCTTGCTTCTGCGCGATCGCGCTCGCCAGGGCCGCGTTCTTGGCCTGGAAGGTGCTGTATTCGCTCTGCACCAGACGATTGACTGCCTCGACTTCTTCGGGCGTGCCCGGCGTAAAACTGAACTTCGGCAGCGGCGCGCCGCTATCGAGCGCCGCGAGCAAGGCGCGGTAGCGCGCCGCCTGCCCTTCGGCCGAGGACAACGCTTCCGAGGCCTTGTTCTCGTCCGCCGCCGTGCTGGCCGGATCGAGCTCGATCAGCAATTCACCCTGGCGCACGAACTGGCCGTCCTTGACCAGGATTGCCTTGACCACCGCCGCTTCCAGAGGCTGCACGATCTTGGTGCGACCGCTCGGCACGACCTTGCCCGACGCCACCGCGTCGATGTCCAGCTTGCCGATGATCGACCACAGCAGGGCAACCACGAACAAGGCGATGATGATCCGGATAGCGTAGTGCGGCAGCGGCGACACCGGCGTCTCGATCAGCTCGAGCTGTGCCGGCATGAAGGCGAGCTCTTCGGCGCTGCGCGCAACCGGATCGAGCTGCTTGCGCACGGCCCACACTGAACGAAACACGCCCCAATAGCGGGTGAGGAAGTCCTTCCAGGCGCCGAATATGTGCTTCATGGCTCAGCCCTGCTGCAGCTTGTGCAGCGCGCCGAAGCGGCTGTTGGGACGGGCGAGCAACTCGTCGGGCGGACCCTGCTCGACGATCTGGCCCTTCTCCATGACGATGATCCGGTTGGCCATGCGTACGGTGGACAAACGGTGCGCAATGATCAGCACCGTGCGGCCGCGGCAGATGTGATGCATGTTGGTCATCACCGCGCGCTCGGACTCGTAGTCGAGCGCGCTGGTCGCTTCGTCCAGGATCAGGATGCGCGGGTTGCAGACCAGCGCGCGCGCGATGGCGACGCGCTGACGCTGGCCGCCGGACAGGCTGTCGCCATGCTCGCCGACCACGGTGTCGTAGCCTTGCGGCAGCTCGGTGATAAATTCGTGAGCGCCGGCCATCTTCGCCGCCTCGACAACGCGGTTCAGCGGCATGCCCGGATCGGAGAGCGCGATGTTGTCGCGCACGCTGCGGTTGAACAGCAGATTTTCCTGCAGCACAACGCCAAGCTGGCGGCGCAACCAAACTGGATCGGCCAACGCGAGGTCGTTGCCGTCGACGAGCACACGACCGCGTTCCGGCACGTACAGACGCTGCGCAAGCTTGGTCAGCGTGCTCTTGCCGGAACCGGAGCGGCCGACGATGCCGATCACTTCGCCTGGCCGAATCGCCAGGTTCAACCCGCGCAACACTTCGGGCGTGTCCGGCTTGTAGCGGAACACCACGTTTTCAAACTGGATCGCGCCCTGGATCGGCGGCAGCGCCAGTCGGCTGGAGACAACTTCAGTGCGCGTGTTGAGGATGTCGCCGAGGCGCTCGACCGAGACGCCGACCTGCTGGAAATCCTGCCAGAGCTGAGCGAGGCGGATCACCGGCGCCGCCACCTGGTTCGCCAGCATGTTGAAGGCGACAAACTGGCCCACTGACATCTTGCCCTCGATGACCAGGTGCGCGCCGAAGAACAGTGTGCACACGCTCACCAGCTTCTGGATCAGCTGCACGCCCTGCTGGCCGATGTTGGCCAGGCGGGTGACGCGAAAGCTGGCGGCAACGTAGCCGGCGAGCTGACGGTCCCACTGGCGGGTCGCATGCGGCTCGACCGCCATTGCCTTCACAGTGCCAACGCCGCTCATCGTCTCGACCAGGAAACTCTGATTGTCGGCACCGCGGGCAAACTTCTCGTCGAGCCGCGCCCGCAGCATCGGCGTCAACGAAGCCGACCAGATCGCATAGCACGGCAGCGAAATGACGACGATCAAGGTCAGCCAGCCGCTGTAGATGAACATCACCGACAGGAAGACGAAAGAGAACAACAGGTCCAGCACTGAAGTCAGTGCCTGGCCAGTCAGGAAGTTACGGATGTTCTCCAGCTCGCGAACGCGCGCGACCGTGTCGCCGACACGCCTCGCTTCGAAGTACGCCAGGGGCAACGACAGCACATGGCGGAACAATCGGGCGCCAAGCTCGACGTCGATACGGCTGGTGGTATGACTGAAGACGTAGGTACGCAGTGCCGACAGCGCGACCTCGAAAAACACGAGCGCTGCCATCGCGGTCACGACCACGTTGAGCGTGGTGAATCCGCGGTGCACGAGCACCTTGTCCATCACCACCTGGAACAGCAACGGCGTCACCAGCGCAAACAGCTGCAGGACGAAGGACACGCCCAGCACTTCAAGCAGCAACTTGCGGTACTTGACGACTGCCGGGATGAACCAGGTGAAGTCGAACTTGGCGAGGTTGCCGAGCACCGAGGCACGCGAAGCGACCATCATCAGGCGGCCGTCGTAACGCGCCTCGAACTCGTCGATCGACATCGGCCGCGGCCGGCCCTCGATCAGGTCGTGGACGAGCACCTGCTCGCCCACCACCTTGGCGACAAGGAAGTGATTGCCATCCTTCTGGATTGCGAGCGCCGGCAGCGCGGCGGTAGCCATGCGGCCGGCGGGCTGCGCGGAGACTCGCGCCTTCAGGCCGATCGTTTTTGCCGCGAGCAAGAGTTCTGTTTCGCCGAACTTCTTCGAGCCCTCGCAGAACTCGTGACGAAGTTGACCAGGATCCGCGGCAAGACCATGGAACTGCGCGAGCAGGACAAGGCCGAGCAGCCCGCAGTCTTTATCAGACGCGCGCGCGCTCTCCGACTCGTCTAGCGCCTCGGCGCTCGTCGACATGGAATTCCTAGGTGGTTCCCCGGCGCGCATACTACCAGAGCGTGACTTGCGTCACGGCTCTAATTCGCGGATTTCCTCCCGTTCAGACTTTCCGGCTGAACAAACGGCGTGGGCGCAGCACCCCGTCGGAGTGTAGTTCCGCTACGCCGAGCGCCTCCCCCTCCGCTCCAAACACGCATACGACGCCTTCCTGATGAATGGCAGTGGCGACCGCTTGTCCCAGCAGCAGACGCCGCGCTCCTTCGGCATCAAGGGCGATTTTTCGCCAATTGGCGAAGGCTGAGACGGTCGGCATCAGAACCTTCTCCAGCCCGACCTCGCCCTCGTTTGAAGCAATCGTTTGCAAGGATTCCAGTGAATGCATCGCCGGCTCGTTGAAGGGCGCGACCCAGAGCCGGCGTAGGGCGGTTACATGCGCGCCGCAACCCAAGGCCTCGCCGAGATCGCGGACGATGCTTCGAACGTAGGTGCCGGTGCCGCAGCGGATGCGCAGCCGCAGGCGATCGGCGTCCAACGACAGCAATTCGATCGCCTGCACGTCGACTTCGCGCTCAGGGACCTCGATTTTCTCGCCGCGCCGCGCCTTCGCGTACAACGGCTCGCCGCCCTGCTTCAACGCCGAATAGATCGGAGGCCGCTGGTGAATGCGACCGACGAAAGCCTGCATCTCGGCTTGGACGTGGGTACGATCGAGCGCGGGCACAGGCCGCTCGCGCAGGAGCACACCGTCCGCGTCGTCGGTATCCGTGGTGGAGCCGAGCCGAGCCTCGACTTCGTAGGCTTTGTCGCTACCGAGCAGGTATCCGGCGATCTTGGTCGCCTCCCCGAAACACACCGGCAACAGCCCCGTAGCGAGCGGGTCGAGGCTGCCGGTGTGCCCGGCTTTTTCGGCGCGAAACAGATGCCGCACCCGCTGCAGCGCCTGGTTCGAGCTCATGCCCGGCGGCTTGTCCAGCAACAGGATGCCGTCAAGCTGGCGGAACACAGTGCGCGGAAGTTTGCTCATTCGATCGGCCACGATTTCGTAGGAG
>JBAZBG010000230.1:0-4855 GCA_041671585.1 Arenimonas sp.
CGACGGTGGCCTCCTGGGCGTAGACATTGCCGGCCGAGGCCAACGCCAGCCAGCAGGCTGCGGTTAGCGCGGCGACTCGTGGCGTCTGGGTGGAACGTTGAAGACGGTGCGTGCGACGGTCCCTTGGTATGGTCATTTGGCCCTCCGACCATTGATTGACAGCGCTATCAATACGCGCGCCAAATGGCACTGTCAACCAGAAAATGAGCGGCGCAATCCCGAGGCCCCTGGTGCTGCGGCGCAGCATTTGCGTTGTGCGATTCAGGTCTCGAAACTTGGCATCAGAACAGGTGGGTCGATCATGCTTGAGCAGGAAATCTCCGCGGGCTCGCGCCGTGCGCTTCAAACCGGCTTTTCCTGCGTGGCGGCCGCTGCGCTGTTGGTGGCCTGCGCCAGCAATCCCGAACCCATTGGGGCACCCTCAGGACAGGATCGGGTACGTGTCTGGGTGACCACATCGGATCATTCCAAGGCCCTGTCGCAGGAGGCGGATGCGCACTTCGGACCGGGCGAGCGCCTGTCCACCACGATTGACGTCGATTCCGCGCAGCGTTACCAGCAGATGCTCGGCTTTGGCGCGGCGATCACCGACGCCTCGGCCTGGCTGATCCAGCATCGGTTGGACGAGCCGCAGCGCCAGGCGCTGCTGCAGGACCTTTTCGGCCGGGAGCCGGGTATCGGGTTGGATTTCACCCGACTGACCATCGGTGCCTCCGATTTCTCGCGCCAGCATTACAGCCTTGACGACATGCCGGCTGGAAGCACCGATCCCGACCTGCAGCAGTTCTCGATTGCGCGCAACCTCGACGATGTCGTTCCGGTCACCCGGGCGGCGCTTGTGGTGAATCCCCAGCTCAAAATCATGGCGTCGCCGTGGAGCGCGCCGGCCTGGATGAAGACCTCCGGCTCCCTGATCAAGGGCACGCTGCAGGAGACGCAGTACGACGCCTTCGCGCGTTACCTGGTGAAGTACGTGGACGCCTATGCCAGCCAGGGCGTGCCGATCTTCGCGCTGACGCTGCAGAACGAGCCTTCCTTCGAGCCGGAGAATTATCCGGGCATGCGCCTGAGCGCGCGCGCGCGCGCTGACCTGATCGGAAAGCATCTGGGCCCGATGCTTGAGCGGCACGCTCCCGGCGTGCGGATCCTGGACTGGGACCATAACTGGGACCTGCCGAACGAGCCGCTGGCCGTGCTCGCGGACGCACGGGCAGCGCGCTACGTCGCCGGAATCGCCTGGCACTGCTATGGCGGCGATGTTTCAGCGCAGAGCAAGGTTCGCGAAGCGGCGCCCGACAAGGAGGTCTACATGACCGAGTGCTCGGGCGGCGACTGGGAGCCTGTCAAGAGCGGAGGGCTGACACTGCAGGCGCGTCAGCTTATCGTCGGCACCACCCGCCACTGGGCGCGCGGAGTGTTGTTCTGGAATCTTGCGCTCGACGAAACCGGTGGTCCCCATGCCGGCGGTTGCGGAAATTGCCGCGGCGTCGTTACGATCGATTCCAGAACGGGAATGGTGAGTCGAACCGACGACTACTATGCCTTGGCGCATGCCAGCCGCTTCGTGCGGCCGGGCGCGTCGAGGATTGCATCCAGTGTCGAAAGCGCCGAGTTGGACAATGTCGCCTTCCTCAACCCCGACGACGGTTCGATCGCGCTGGTGGTGGTAAATTCCGCAGTCGAACCGCGGCGTTTCACCGTCGCCGCTGCTGGTCGCTCGTTCGATTACACGCTGCCTCGCAAGAGCGTAGCCACATTTGTCTGGCATTCCGCCAGCGATTCACGATAGACAGACATGAGCACGGAGTAATCGATGGGGGTGCGGATCGAAGATGTAGCCGCGGCAGCAGGCGTCTCGATGAAGACGGTATCGCGCGTGCTCAACCACGAGCCGAACGTGCGCGAGGAAACGCGGAAGCGGGTCGAGAAGGCGGTCGACTTGCTGCAATATCGTCCCAATCACTCGGCACGCAGCCTGGCCGGGCAACGTTCCTACGTCGTCACCCTGGCCTACGACAACCCCTCGCGCAACTACCTGATGGAGATACAGAGCGGCGTGCTCGAAGCATGCCGCGCGCAACACTACAACCTCCTGCTGGGGCCGGTCAGCTATGGCGAGCCGCGCTGCATCTCGGAAATCACGGAGCTGGTGGAACACTCAGGTTCCGATGGCGTCGTCCTGGTTCCGCCGCTGACCGACAACATGGAATTGCTGGCGCATCTGGATAAACATCGCATCCCGTTCGCGAGCATATCGCCACGTACCCTCCAGGGTCGGATCGGCGTGATGGTGGATGAGCCAGCCGCGGTACGCGATCTGGTGGACTACCTGCTCAAGCTGGGACACCGGAGGATCGGACATATCAAGGGACACCCCGACCACGGCGCCTGCACCTGGCGCTATGAGGGCTACCGTGCGGCGCTCAAGGCAGCCGGAATTCCCTACGACCCGACGCTGGTGGTGGAAGGCGCGTTCACGTTCGAGTCCGGCGTGGCCGGAGCCCGCCGCCTGCTGGACCTGAAAGACCCGCCGACGGCGATTTTCGCCGCCAACGACGACATGGCGGCGGGCGTACTGCGCGTGGCCGGGGAGCGTGGAATTTCGGTTCCGCACGACCTGTCCGTGTGCGGTTTCGACGACACGCCGCTTTCCCGGCATGTCTATCCGGCGCTGTGCACCGTGCGGCAGCCGACCCGCGATATGGGTCGGATCGCGACGCTGGAGCTGCTGAACAGCATCCGCACCCCAGGTTCCGGTCGAATGGTGCCGATGCCCTACACGTTACAGCTGAGGGAGTCGATTGCGCCGCTCCGAGTGCGCTAAGCCCCGAGCACTGCAAAAATCAGGTTCGTCCATGGCTGTGAATTGCCTGAAAGACATCGGCATTGGCGGACCGGGGTGCGAAGGCGCTTCCCCCGTTCAGACTTGGCCCGGAAAAACGAATCTGCCCTGCGCCGGCGCAAATTGTTGCGAATCAATTTGACAATGACAGCGCTATCAACTATCCATCCACTGTTGCAGAAGGTCGGGGCTGGAAAAAGGAGCTTCCAAGATTGTCTGCAGGCAAGGTCCGCTTGATCGCGGGCGCCATTCGAAAACGAGAAGCCTGAGGAGCACCGCACATGGCACAAATTCCAACAACGGCAACGGACACGACTTCAACTGCTCGTGAAACCGGCGATACCAGGTCGCTGATCATCGTCACCATGCTGTTTTTCATGTGGGGACTGCTGACATCGTTGAACGATGTGTTGATACCCCACCTGAAGTCGATATACACGCTTAACTATGTCCAGGCCATGCTGGTGCAGTTTTGTTTTTTCGGCGCCTATTTCATCGTGTCGATTCCGGCCGGCGCCCTGATCAAGCGCATCGGCTACCAGAGCGGAGCGGTCACCGGGCTCATCATCGCCGCCTCCGGTTGCGCACTGTTCTATCCTGCTGCCGAAAGTGGCTACTCGCTGTTCCTGATTGCATTTTTCGTGCTGGCAGCGGGCATAACGATTCTGCAAGTCGCGGCAAATCCGTACGTGACCGCGCTCGGCGATCCCCATACCGCCGCCAGTCGTCTGACGCTGACCCAGGCCTTCAACTCGCTGGGAACGACCGTCGGCCCGCTTTTCGGCGGTATCCTGATCCTGTCCGGTACGGCGCTGGTCGGCGCTGGCGACGTCAATCTGATGTCCGCCGGGCAGCAGGCCGATTACCGCGCCCAGGAGGCGGCGGCCGTGCAAGGGCCGTACCTGATTCTTGCCGGCGCGCTGCTGTTGCTTGCCGTCATTTTCGCGCTTGCCCGCCTGCCGAAGGTGAGCCACGCCGAAGACGTCCTGACGACACCGGGCAGCGGCGCCCGACAGTTCATTCTTCTTCGACACCGCAACTTGCTGCTCGGCGCCATTGGAATCTTCCTCTATGTTGGTGCCGAGGTCAGCATAGGAAGCTTCCTGGTCAACTTCATGGGCGAGGGCAACATCGCCGGACTGGCTCCCGCGAGCGCGGCAAAATATGTCAGCTACTACTGGGGCTTCGCGATGGTCGGGCGCTTCGTCGGCTTTGCCGTCATGCGCTACGTCAGCCCGGGCAAGACCTTGGCCTTCCATGCCGCTTGCTCCATGGCCCTGATCCTGACGGCGATCCTGGGCCACGGCTACCTCGCCATGTGGGCCATCCTCGCCGTTGGACTGTTCAACTCAATCATGTTCCCGACGATATTCAGCATGGCGCTGCACGGGCTTGGCAAGTCCACCGGTCAGGGATCGGGCATCCTGTGCATGGCCATCGTCGGCGGCGCCATCGTGCCTTTCATGCAGGGCTTTCTGGCCGACCGAATCGGCATACAACTGTCGTTCCTCCTGCCGATGTCGTGCTACGCCTTTATCCTATTTTTCGGCATGAAGTTCGTCCTGCACCGGTGACGCGATCATCGCAGCATGGCCCGCGCAGCGCGGCGCCCTTCGCGGGCGCCTGAGCCAGCTCAGCTTCGGACCCTGCGTTCGCGCACCTGCTCGCGGGTGAGCGCCAGTCCCAGCTCGCTCATGTGCGCGCCCAGCGCGGTGTAGACATCGTCAGCCGCAACCATGCCGGCCAGACCGCCTTTGGCGTTGAGCACGGGCAAGCGCCGGACACCGTGCTCGCGCATGACGTGGATGACGTCGAACAGCTCCTGATCCTCGGTGCAGGTCACCAGATTCCGGGTCATCACGTCGCCAACCGTCAGCGCCCCGATATCGACGCCGGGTGCAATCACCGCGACCACGATGTCGCGATCGGTGAGGATTCCGATCGGGACTCTCTCGCCGTCGGGCTGGTCGGTAACCACCAGCGCCCCGACATGCCGTTTGCGCATTAGCGCCG
>JBAZBG010000231.1:0-4845 GCA_041671585.1 Arenimonas sp.
TGCACCTCGATGCCGATGAAATCGCGTTGTGGTTCCTGCGCGGCGGCGAACTCCACCTGCTCGCCATTGCCGAAGCCAATTTCCAGAACGCGCTCGGCCTGGCGTTGAAATGTTTGGTCGAAGTCGCGCAATTTTCCGCAGTAATCCAAACCATACCGTGGCCAATGCTCGGTAAACGCGCGCTTCTGCGCTTGCGTCACCCGCCCCTGGCGCAGCACGAAACTGCGAATGGCCCGGCCGCGCAATGGACTGATCGACGGCAGGTCATTGGGCTGGTCGCGGCTCATGGGCTCAGAAGAACAAGCCGTCGATCGGCGACGATGCATTCGCGTTGCGCTTTTTCGGAATGCGTCCGGCCAGGAACGCCTCGCGTCCGGCTTCGACCGCCTTGCGCATGGCGCTGGCCATCAGGATCGGATTGCGGGCGCCGGCAATCGCCGTGTTCATGAGCACGCCGTGGCAGCCGAGCTCCATGGCGATGGCAGCATCCGATGCGGTACCGACGCCGGCATCGACCAGGATCGGCACGGTGGCGTTCTCGACGATCTCCAGCAGGTTCCATTTGTTCTGGATCCCCAGGCCCGAGCCGATCGGCGCCGCCAGCGGCATCACCGCCACGCAGCCGAGCTGCTCCAGGCGCTTGGCCAGGATCGGATCGTCCGAGGTGTAGACCATGACATCGAAGCCGTCGTGAACCAGGATCTCCGCGGCCTGCAGGGTCTGCACGACGTCGGGAAACAGCGTGCGCGGATCACCGAGCACTTCGAGCTTTACCAGGGCGTGGCCGTCGAGCAATTCGCGCGCCAGCTGGCAGGTGCGCACCGCATCGGCGACGTTGTAGCAGCCGGCCGTGTTGGGCAGGATGGTGTAGCGATCCGGCGGCAGCACGTCGAGCAGATTGGGCTGGCCCGGGTCCTGTCCCAGATTGGTCCGGCGCAAGGCGACGGTGACGATCTGCGCGCCCGCAGCTTCAGTGGCCAGCCGCGTTTGTTCGAAATCCTGGAATTTGCCGGTGCCGGTAAGCAGGCGGGAACGATAGGACTTCCCCGCGATGATCAGCGAGTCGTCGGAAAGGGCCGATGGGTTCATCATGCGATTATGGCCCGATTAGCCAGGCCTGATAAGCCTTTTCCGCGGCGCTGCCGCGCTTATCCGCCACCGATGGCCTGGATGATCTCGACGCGATCGCCGTCGGCCAATGCATGGCCGGCATGCCGGCCCTTGGCCACGATCTCCCGGTTGACCTCCACCGCTACGCGTCGCTCGGCATAGCCGGCCGCCAACAGCAGTGTCGAGATCGTCTGCGGCTCCGGGAATTCCCGGACTTCACCATTAAGCAGGATTCGCATGCGCGCATTTTAACTCGTTGCGGCGGGTCAGGGCCGGGGGTCATAATCCGGGCCGCAGGCGGGTGTAGCTCAATGGTAGAGCTGTTGCTTCCCAAGCAACTGACGAGGGTTCGATTCCCTTCACCCGCTCCACTGGCTCGGCCTTCACCAATCAATCTCGGGAAACCAGGCAGTGAATCCGCGAGCCAACACGGCAACCGTCAGGTCTGCGCCTGCGCGCCTTCTCCTGGGCTGGCGCGAGTGGCTGGCTTTGCCGCAGCTGGGCGTCGCCTGCATTCGGGCCAAGGTGGATACCGGCGCGCGCAGTTCGTCGCTGCATGTGCAGGACCAGGAATTGTTCGAGCGCGAAGGGCGACCGTGGGTCCGCTTCGTCCTGCACCACGGAGACCGGGAACGGCTGAGGAATACGGTCGAGGCCGAGGTGGCCGATCGACGCGTGGTTACCGATTCCGGCGGCCACCGCGAGTCGCGGATATTCATCCGTACCCTGCTGCAATTGCCGACCGGCCAGCCCTGGCCGATTGAAGTAAATCTCACGCAACGGCGCAACATGCTATTCCCGATGCTGCTCGGCCGGACCGCACTGCGCCGTCACTGCCTGGTCGAGCCGGCCCGGTCCTTCCTGCTCGGCAAACGCACCGACATCGAAAGCAGATAATGAAGCTCGCCATCCTGTCCCGTAACACCAAGCTGTATTCCACCCAGCGCCTGGTCCTGGCCGCGCGCGAGCGCGGGCACACGGTGCGCGTGCTCGATCCGTTGCGTTGCTACATGAAGATTGCGCCGGGCCATTTCCAGCTCAACTACAAGGGCAGGGCCCTGACCGGCGTCGACGCGGTCATCCCGCGCATCGGCGCTTCGGTCACTCGCTATGGCACGGCGGTATTGCGCCAACTCGAACTCATGGGCGCCTACACGCCCAACTCATCGGACGCGATCCTGCGTGCGCGCGACAAACTGCGCTGCCATCAATTGCTGGCCGGCGAAGGCATCGGCCTGCCGACCACCGTCTTCGGCGACAACCCGGACGACACCACCGACCTGCTCGGCATGCTCGGCAAGCCGCCGCATGTGGTCAAGCTGATCGAAGGTTCGCAGGGTAACGGCGTGGTGCTGGCGGAAAGCCTGTCCGCGTCGCGCAGTGTGATCGAGGCATTCCGCGGCCTGTACGCCAACTTCCTGGTCCAGGAGTTCATCGCCGAAGCCCAGGGCGCGGACATCCGCTGCTTCGTCGTCGGCGACATGGTGGTCGCGGCCATGCATCGGCAGGCCGAAGCGGGCGAGTTTCGTTCCAACCTGCATCGCGGCGGCCAGGCCAGCAGCGTTGAGCTGAGCGCGGCCGAACGGGAAACCGCGCTGCGTGCCGCGCATGTCATGGGCCTGGAAGTGGCAGGCGTCGACCTGCTGCGCTCGCGCAAGGGACCGTTGGTGTTGGAGGTCAATTCCTCGCCCGGCCTGGAGGGCATCGAGGGGGCCTCCGGGGTGGATGTGGCCGGGGCGATCATCGACCTGGTAGCCAGCCGGCTACCCGTTCGGGGCCCGTCCCAGCCCCGGGTACGACCCCCGGCGCGCCGCCGGTCGGCCAGGCCGGAAAAATAACCAAAGACTCGCGCTGAATTAACGTTTTTTTAATCTCCCGGACCCTAGGCTGGTCAGGCCAAAACCTGTGGGCTCCTCCTCGTGGACTCTGCGGATTACGGCAATCGGGGTATCTGTAAACTTTGGACCCGGGCAAGGCGTCTCCCCAATGGCGTCTTCCCGGGTTTTTTTCTCTTGCGATCGCGGTTCAGCCGTCGCAATGCATGCTGGAACTTGTCCTGTCTGGCAGAATCCAATTCATGCAGTCCCCGGAGTCAACCTAGTCCATGCGAATTCTTGTCGTCGAAGACAACCGCGATATCGCCGCCAACCTCGGCGACTATCTGGAGGAGCGTGGCCACACCGTGGACTACGCTGCCGACGGCGTCACCGGCCTGCACCTGGCGGTAGTGAACAATTTCGATGCGATCGTGCTCGACCTCAACCTGCCGGGCATGGATGGCCTGGAAGTGTGCCGGAAGTTGCGCACCGAAGGCCGCAAGCAAACGCCGGTGCTGATGCTGACTGCCCGCGATTCGCTGGACAGCAAGTTGTCCGGTTTCGATTCCGGCGCCGACGACTATCTGGTGAAGCCGTTCGCGCTACAGGAAGTCGAAGCCCGGCTCGCGGTGCTGGCCCGGCGCGGCAAGGCGGCGCAACCGCGAATCCTGGAAGTCGCCGACCTGGAATACAACCTGGACACGCTGGAAGTTCGCCGCGGCGGCAAGCTGCTGCAACTGAATCCAACCGCGTTGAAGATACTGCAGTCGCTCATGGAAGCCTCGCCGGCCGTGGTGCCGCGCATGGACCTTGAAACCCGCGTCTGGGGCGAGGAGCTGCCGGATTCCGACAGCCTTCGCGTGCACATCCACGGTCTGCGCGCTGCCGTCGACAAGCCTTTCGACAAAGCCCTGATCCAGACCCGTCACGGAATTGGCTACCGAATCGCAGACTCCGATCCGGTCTGAGTCGATGCACTATCGGCGCCGGCTCCGCAGTCGAATCATCGTCTCGTTCCTGCTGCTCGGCTTCGGGCTGACGGCCATGTTCGCCTTTGCGACCGTGGTCCTGCGCAATCGCCTCGAAGGTTCGCTGGTCGACTCCTGGCTGCAGAGCGAGGCGACCAATTTCCTGCAGTTCAAGCGCGCGCATCCGGAACCCGGGGCGCCGTTCCAGTTCTCGCGCCAGATCGAAGCTTTCGTCTATCGGCCGGATGGCGCCAAGATTCCGTTCGGCTGGCGCGACTTGCCGCGCGGCGTGCACGAACTGCGCGAGTACGACAGCAGCGGCCAGCTGCGCGAGTACAAGCTGGCCGTGCAGCGGGCGCCGGACCTGGTCACCTACATGCGCTACGACTACACCCAGGAAGCGCTGACCCAGCGGCAAATGCTGTACACGCTGATCGGGGCGGTGTTCCTGTTTACGGGCCTGGCCTGGATCATCGGGTTGTGGTCGTCCTCGCGCGTGATCAGTCCGCTCACCGACCTGGCCCGACGCGTCGAAGGGCTGTCGAGCCGGGAGAACCCGGACAAGCTGGCGCCGCACTTTCCGCGCGACGAAGTGGGCGAGCTGGCCTCGGCGCTGGACGACTACGCTGCGCGCATGACCAGCCTGGTCAAGCGCGACCGCGAGTTCAATGCCGATGTCAGCCATGAATTGCGCACGCCGCTCGCGGTGATCCGTGGCGCTGCCGAGCTGCTGCTGGCCAATCCGGAAATTCCGGACAAGACCCGGCAGCGACTCGCGCGCATCGAGCGTGCCGCGGTGCAATGCACCGACCTGACCACGGCCCTGCTGCTGTTGTCGCGCAACGAACGTGGCAGCGGCAGCACCAACCTGTACAAATTGTGCGCTGCCCTGGCTGAGGCAAATCGCGCCCAACTGGGCAGCAAGCCAATCCTCATCAATGTCGTCGGTC
>JBAZBG010000232.1:0-4836 GCA_041671585.1 Arenimonas sp.
TTTTGGCCTGTCAAGGCATGCTCCACGGGCAAGGATCGCTAGAATGAGAATGATGTCCGACAGCAACCAGTTTCCTTCCCCTCCCCGTTCCGCCGCCCTGATCGCCTTCCTGCACGGCATTGAGCCGCGCGCCTGGGTGTTCGCGCTGAGCCAGAGCGGCGACGGCCAGCTCGCCATGGCGGCGCTGCAATCAGCGCTGCCCAACTTCCTCGTTCGCGCCCAGTCCCAGCCGCTGGCCGAGTGGCCGCTGCAGTTCTGGAGTTGCCTGCTCGCGCAGCCGCTCATGCTCACCGAGCTCGACCCGGAGCTGGACCTGGCTCGCCTTACGCCCGGGCCACGCGCGGCCTTGCTGTTGCGTTTGATCGCCGGTCTGGACGTGGTTCATGCCGCGCGCGTGCTCGATGTCAGTCCCGAGGCTTACCAGGTAGCGCTGAACCACGCCGTGACGCATCCGGACCTGGATGACGCCTGGATGCAGGACCTGCGCCAACAGCTGCACGGGCAGATCCATCAGATGGCGCCGGAACAACGGCAGGCACTGGCGCAACTCCGCGAGCGCGCGCTGTCGGGGCACACCGAACAAAACGACATGCCTGGCCGCGCGCAGGGCGTACGCCGCGCCCGCGCATCCTGGTGGGCCTGGGGCCTGTTGGCGCTGCTGGCGGTGGCGTTGGTGGCCACGTTCGTGTGGCCGTTCAAGTCCGCCATCGCGCCAGGACAGAAGGAAGCATTGCCGGTGGAGCCCGTTGCGGCGCCACCCGCGCTTACCGATACCGTGATCGTCACCCATCCGGACTACGCGCAACTGGCCGAGCCCGCCGACGCTGCATTGGCGCAGCGCATGGCACTGCTCAGCTGGCTGGCGGCAGCTACGCCCACGGCCGCGGAGTTCGCATCGACGGCTCCGTCGGAAGACACGCTGGCAGCGTTCGAAGCCCTGCCGGCGTCCGAACAGAAACTACTGTCGTCGGCGCGCGCCGCCTGGCCGTCGCTCGACGCAGCCACGCGCAGCGCATTGGCAGGCAACGCCCGCGACTGGCGGTCGCGCACGCCGACGCAGCGCGGACAATTGCGCCATCGTTTGCGGCAGTGGAATCAGCAGACAGCGCCTGACCGCG
The DNA here is from genome assembly GCA_041671585.1 of Arenimonas sp. GTDB lineage: Bacteria > Pseudomonadota > Gammaproteobacteria > Xanthomonadales > Xanthomonadaceae > Arenimonas. The sequence continues at coordinate 1,119 of JBAZBG010000232.1, forward strand.
CCCGCCTGCGCACGCCATTCCTCGCCTGGCAGGGCTTGAGTTCATTCGATCGCCAGCGGCTGCGCGCCGCCGCCGCCCGGTTCGACGCCATGGCGCCCGCCGAGCAGCAGGCGCTGCGCGATCAATTCGCCGCCTTGCCCGCCGACACGCAGCGGCTGTGGTGGCTGGGGCCCATGCTGGGGCAGGAGCTGGCGCCGATAGCCTCGCTGTTTGCCTTCATGCCGGAAGCCGAACGTCCCGAATTGCTGCTTGCGCTGCGTACGCTCGGCGCCGAAGCGCGCGGCGACCTGGTTTTGCTGGCGCCGCGGCTAAACGAAGCGCAGCGACAGACTTTGCGCCGGGAGCTGTTGGCGGCAGCGCCCGGGCAGCGCGCCGCGCTGATTCATCGCCGGCTGGCTCAGTAACGGGCGATCGCTGTCAGTACGCGCCGATCGGCGCGAAAGCGTCCGCCGAATTTTTCGACGCCGTCGGCGCGCAAGCGCGGCGCGTGTTCGCGCAGATACGTTGCCAATGCCGCTGCGTCGCGCAGCCGGTATTGCGTGCACAACACGAGTTCGCCGGCATCGGCGGGCGGCTCGGTCCGTTCGAAGACTTCGGCGCCGAGGAAACCAGGCAGGGCCAGGATTTCCCGGACATGCGAGTCCAGCCACGGGCGAAACGCGGGAGCGATGTCGCGCTGCACGAACAGATTGACCTCGTAGACGATCACAGCGTGAGCAACCCGATCAGCACCGCAGCAACCATGGCAAAGCTCATCAGCACGGTGTAGCAGAGGCCGAGCACGGCGTATTTCGCCAGCGTCATCGGCCAGCCCTGGCCGTACACGCGCTTTTGCATCAACAACAGGTACAGCGGAATCCAGGCGATGGTCAGGCCCTTGGCCCAGGCCAGCAGCCCCTGCCAGAACCCGGGCGCCGGCGTCAGCCAATCCTGCAGCCAGGTAAGCAACACCACCATGATCACCGCCAGGGCGATGAAACTGTGGCTGTGCAGCGCAACGATCAGGTGTTCCATGTACAGACGGCGTTTGAACCAGTAGGCGACCTTGAGCATCAGCGCGAAGATCGGCATCAACACCAGCAGGGTTTGCGGCAGCACATCGAAAAACGCATCGACGACCGTCTTCTGGCTGTTGTTGGCCTTGAGCACGTCACGCGCATGGGCCATGCGCCGGTTCAACGCATCATTCACCGACTGAGGCCACCAGGTCACCGCGATCGGATTGGTCTTCGGATCCCAGGGTTTGTCGCCGAACGAAACGTCCCAGTTTTCGTTTTCGTCCGCCGGCGCCTTGGGCAGCGGCTTGCCCTCGGCCCTGGCCTTGTCGACGGCTTCCAGGTAGGCGATTTGTCGCTTCGCCTGCGCCTGAATCTTCTTACGGGCGATGTCGATGCCGACGGTCGCGCCGGGAACCCGCGCGGCTTCCTGGCGCGCCTCGTCCAGCTCGGCCAGGACCGGCTCGCTGATTTCACGCACCTGCGCCGGCGTGGTCGCGCGGGAGATGTCGGTGCCGGTCGCGGCGGGCACGGCGCCCTCCGGCTCCTCGGTGTCCAGGCTGCCGTGCACGGCGAAAAAGGCGACCAGGCTGAGGAACAGGAACAACCGCATCGGCGTGACGTAACGCACGCGGCGGCCGGCAAAGTACTCCAGCGAAAGAAAGCCCGGGCGGATCAGCAGCGGCCCCACCGTGCGCAATACGCGTGAATCGATGTTGAAGACGGTGTCGAAGAAGTCGCCGAGGATGCTGGAGAAATGCCGGACCAGGCCCTTGGTCGGCTGCCCGCAGACATGGCAGTGCTCGCCCTGCAGGGGAGCGCCGCAATTCTCGCATCGGCGCGTGACGATCGGCGGCGGTGCCGGCGGCAGCACGACGTCGGTGGTTCCAGTGGCAGGCATCACGAGCTCCCGGGCGGTTGCGGCTACTATAGCGACAGAATTTTCTTCCGCATCAGCCCATGAGTCATAGAGAAAGCCGCGTCGCGCGAGGCCTGCGCGAGATGCGGGTCAGTTTCGTGCTGGCCTTGCCGCTCGCGCTCGGCCAGTTGGCCGCCATGTTGATGAGCGTGGTCGACTCGATCCTGGCCGGACACCACGGGTTGCAGACGCTGGCCGCCGTCACTGTGGGCACCTCGATCTGGACCGTCGCATTGCTGATTTGCGTCGGCGTGCTGATGGCGATTCCACCGTCGGTAGCGCAACTCAATGGCGCCGGCCGGCGCAGCGAAATCGGTCCGCTGTGGCGGCAGTCGGTATGGATCGCGCTGGTCATGGGCGTGTTGCTGATGGCGCTGGTCTGGCAATCGCCGCGCCTGCTCGACTGGATCGGCATCGTGCCCGAAGTGCGTCCGCAGGCAGCGGCGTTCCTGCGCGCAATCGCCTTCGGCGCGCCGGCCTTGTCGCTGTATTTTTCGTTTCGCTACCTGAGCGAAGGCCTGGCGTGGACGCCGCCAAGCATGTTGTTCGGCATCGCCGGCCTGATCCTGCTGATTCCACTGGGCTACGCGCTGATGTTCGGCGCCGGACCGATTCCCGAGCTCGGCGCCGCGGGCCTCGGTTACGCGACGGCCCTGGTGTTGTGGTTGCAGGCGTTCGGGTTCCTGGCGTACCTGCGCACCTCCCGGCGCTTCGAAGACCTGCAGTTGTTCGGCCGCTACGACCGGCCGGACTGGCCGGTGATTCGCGGCCTGCTCGCGCTCGGCCTGCCGATGGGCGTTTCCATTTTCATGGAAGGCAGCTTGTTCGTGGCCACGGCGTTGTTGATCGGACGCATCGGCGCGGTCGACGTCGCCGCGCACCAGATCGCGCTGAACGTGGCCAGCGTCTGCTTCATGTTGCCGCTGGGCATCGCCATGGCGACCACCGTGCGCGTCGGTCATGCGGCCGGCGCGGATGATCTTCCCGCCGTGCGCTGGGCCGCGGGCGCTGGTTTTGCGCTGGGCGGACTGACGCAGGCCGCGGCGGCGTTGCTGTTGATCTTCGGCGGCGGCTGGATCAGCGCGCTGTACACCGACGATCCCGCGGTTGCCGCGCTGGCGATCGCCTTGATGCGCTATGCGGCAGTGTTCCAGTTTCCCGACGGTGTTCAGGTTCTTTCGGCCGGCGCGCTGCGCGGTCTGAAGGACACGCGCGTGCCGATGCTGATCACCATTTTCGCGTATTGGTGCGTCGGCCTGCCGCTTGGCGGCTGGTTCGGCCTGCACCTGAACGGACGCGCTCCCGGGCTCTGGGTCGGGCTGATCCTCGGCCTGTCCGTTGCCGCGCTGCTGCTGGCGCTGCGTCTGTGGCGGCAATGCCGCGGCCCGACGCTGAAGGGCACTGTTACCTAAGACGCATGCCGCCTGTGGCGAAGGCGGTTATCCTTGGACCATGGAATTCTGGAGTTTTTCATGAGCGAGTCGCGCGGCAACCCGGTCTGGAGCCTGCTGGTCGGTTTCGGAAAATTCATCAATTTCGCCAACCATCTGGTCTTCAATCTGATCATGCTGTTCCTGGTGTTCATGATCGTGGCGTTGATCACCCTGGGCATGTCCGCCAAGTCTGGCGCCGGGTCGTTTCGCCCGGTGCAGGACCACACGGCACTGGTGCTCGACCTCGAGGGCACCCTGGTCGAGCAATACACCAGTGCGCCGATCGAGCGCGCGCTGGCGCAGGCCACTGGCGACGAAGGCCGCGAATTTCAGCTGCGCGATCTCACCAAGGCGCTCAAGGTCGCCAAGGA
>JBAZBG010000233.1:0-4817 GCA_041671585.1 Arenimonas sp.
CCCCGCGCCGCGTTCTGCCCGCCGCGGCGCTTCGAGATACTTCCAAATGAACTCCGAGACGGCCGCGACCGCGCCCAATGCCACCTTCCGTGATCTGGCCCTGATCGAGCCGCTGCTGCGCACGCTCGACGAGCTCGGCTACGAGCTGCCCACGCCGATCCAGGCGGCGACCATCCCTCTGTTGCTGGCCGGCAGGGACGTCATCGGCCAGGCACAGACGGGCACCGGCAAGACCGCCGCGTTTGCCCTGCCCCTGCTCAACAAGCTCGACTTGTCGAAGGGCAAGCCACAAGTGCTGGTGCTGGCGCCCACGCGCGAACTGGCGATCCAGGTCGCCGAAGCGTTTCAGCGCTATGCCGCGCACATGCCCGGCTTCCAGGTGCTGCCCATTTACGGCGGCCAGAGTTACGGCCCGCAGCTGAGCGCATTGCGCCGCGGCGTCCATGTCGTGGTCGGCACGCCGGGCCGCGTCATCGATCACCTCGACAAGGGCACGCTGGATCTGTCGCAGTTGTCCACGCTGGTGCTCGATGAAGGCGACGAGATGTTGCGCATGGGCTTCATCGACGATGTCGAATCGATCTTGAAGAAGACCCCGGCGCAGCGGCAGGTCGCGTTGTTTTCGGCCACCATGCCGGGGCCGATCAAGCGCATCGCCCAGACCTATCTGCGCGAGCCGAGTGAGATTTCCATCGAGGCCAAGACCCGCACGGCCGACAATATCCGCCAGCGATTCTGGCAGGTGAGCGGGCTGCACAAGCTCGACGCCCTGACTCGTATCCTGGAGGCCGAGCCTTTTGACGCGATGATCGTGTTCGCGCGTACCAAGCTTGCCACCGATGAGCTTGCGCAGAAGTTGCAGGCCCGCGGCTTCTCGGCCGCTGCCATCAATGGCGACGTGCAGCAGGCGCAGCGCGAACGCACCATCCAGCAATTGAAGGACGGCAAGATCGATATTCTGGTCGCCACCGATGTCGCTGCGCGCGGCCTCGACGTGGATCGCATCAGCCATGTCGTCAACTATGACGTGCCCTACGATACCGAAAGCTATGTGCACCGGATCGGCCGCACCGGGCGCGCCGGACGCAGCGGCGAAGCGATCCTGTTCATCGCGCCGCGCGAACGCAACATGCTGCGCTCGATCGAACGCGCCACGCGCCAGCCGATCGAGATCATGGAATTGCCCAGCGTGGAGGCGATCAATGACGTGCGCATCGCCAAGTTCAAGCAGCAGATCACCGAGACCCTGGAGAGCAGCGACCTGGCTCTGTTCCAGCGCCTGATCGAGGATTACGAACAAGCCAACAACGTGCCGGCGGTGGAAATCGCGGCGGCGCTGGCGAAGATGGCGCGCGGCGACGTTCCGCTGCTGCTGGAACCGCCGAAGCGCGAAGTGCGCAGCGAGCGCGCGTATGCCGACGCCAAACCCGCCGGCCGGCCGGAGCGCTTCGAGCGCGGTGAACGGCCGGCGCGCGCGGAGCGCCCGGCGCATGCCGAGCGTGGCGAGCGTCCGGCCCGGACCGAGCGTCCGGCATTCGCGGACCGCGGCGAGCGCCCGGCATTTGCCGAACGCACCGAGCGCCCGCGCAAGGAACGCTCAGACCACAAGCCCGACGCGGGGCTGGAAACCTTTCGCATCGAAGTGGGATACGACCATGGCGTGAAGCCCGGCAACATCGTCGGCGCGGTCGCCAATGAGGCCGGCCTGGAAGCCAAGCACATCGGCCGTATCGAGATTTTCGAGGACTACAGCCTGATCGACCTGCCGGAGGGCATGCCGCCAGACGTGCTCGGTCACCTGAAGACCGTCTGGTGCGCCGGCCAGCAGTTGCGCATCACCCGCGACGGCCAGCCACCGGACACCGCCGGCAAGGCCCCCGGCAGCCGTCCGCCGTTTGCCGGCAAGCGCAGTTTCGGCGACAAGCCGCCGTTCAAGGCCAAGCGTGATTTCGCAGACAAGCCGTTCGGCGCCGGCAAGCCGAAGCCCAAGCCGCACCGCAAAGGCCCCCGCTCCGAGTAATAACCGCTGCCAAAAAAAAGCCGCCCCGCGTAGGAGCGGCTTCAGCCGCGAATCTCCTCAATCAAATCGAATGCCAGTCGCCGAGACTTGGCTACGGCGCCAGCGCTCAATCCAGCCTTACTGGTTGCCTTTCTCAAACACCGCCCGCATGTGCTCCGAGGCGACCCGGCGTGCTTCCTTCGCACGCGCCTCGCGCTCGGCGATGCTCATGCATTCCTTCTTCGCAAGGCGTGAGCCGGTGCCGGGAATGTACGCGCAGACGATGCGGCTCTTGTCATCATTGCGGATGACCGATTTGATGACTTCCTCGGCGTTGATCAGCACGACCCGCTCGTCGCCCTCCAGTTCAGCCGTTGTGGCATGGCCCTCAAGAACTTTGGCGATGCGGTCGCGTGCAGCACGCAATCGGACGTCGGAACCGCGCCTGAGCTGGCCGTACTCCCCCCGGCTCGCCATCTCCAGCGTGTTGTTGATACGGGCCAGGTACTCTTTTGCATCGACGATCAGCTCGACCTGGTCTTTCGGAAGATCAGCCTGCGACGTGCTGCTCACCGACGCTGCGGCAGAACCATACCCCGTGGACGAAAGGGCCAGCAGCCCGGACAGGACGAAAACACGAACACTCATGGGACGACTCCTAAAGGTTTTTTGCTCTGCGAAAAATCCATCTGGGCCCATGTCACGAAGAGGTGCCAAAGACCATCCTCCATGCCGGAATCCGTTCCCAGGGTCCTGATCCTTATAGCATTCCAGAATTCTCGTGTCCCGTGACCTTAGGGATGGTCGGGCACCATAAGGTGACCGTCCCCGCGTATTGGCGTCCCAAGAGGCTGTCCCAGCCGGGCAAGGGTCGCCAAGGGACACGCGTCTTGCAAGGGCCGGCCCGGGGGCATCTCCTGCGGCAGGGTGCCGCGCCTGGTCCCGGTGAGTCCCGAAGCACTATTGTGTATGCTCGGCTTGCCAACACTTCATGAGGAGCCGCGCCATGAGCACGCTCAAACTCTTTCTGTCTGGTCTCTTGATCTTCTCGTTTGCAGGCCTCGGATCCGCCGCCGCAGCCGTCGACCCCTCCCCCGTGGGCAATGCGACGCAAACCACTGACGCGCAGGAATACCTGGCCAACATCGACCGTGTGGTGTCGAAAGCCCTCAGCGGGGAGTACGGAAAGCTGAAGCGGGGCTCCGACGCAAAATTAAAAGGCGCCCGTGACCGCATCGCCAGCTTGCTGAACGGCCACCCCACCACCACGGAGTTGCAGCCGGAAGACCGGGTCGCGTTGGTCAGCGCCGAAGAAGAGATCAAGGCCACGATACTCAACGACGACAAAAACCGGGTCGTGTGCACGTACCGAGCCGACATTGGCTCCCGCTTTTCCAAGAAGGAGTGCATGACCGTGGCCGAGCGCGAAGAGCGCGCAAAATTGGCTCACGAAGCCACCGACAATGCGATGCGGGGAGTCTGCGTTCCGAGCGAAACCAGCTCCTGCACCAAAGGAACTCCGTGACCACCACGCGCGCGCTGCACCTGGTTTCCCGCCCGGAGGGCCATCCGAAAGACAGCGATTTCGAAATGCGCGAGACCCAGGCTGCCCCGCTGCAGGACGGGCAGCTCCGCATTGCGGTGAAGTACTTGTCCATCGACCCGGCCATGCGCGTGTGGATGACCGAAGCGAAGTCGTATTGGCCGCCCGTGGGTCTGGGCGAGGTAATGCGCTCGGCGGGCATCGGCGAGGTGGTTGAATCGCGCAACGACAAGTTCCCGGTCGGCAGCTGGGTCAGCGGCATGACCGGGGTGCAGAGCGAGCTGGTTTCCGACGGCAAGGGCATGCAGCGTTTCGACGCCAGCCGCCTGCCCCATCCGGGCTGGGCCCTGAGCCTGTTTGGCGCCACCGGCCTGACGGCTTACTTCGGTCTCGTGGAGATCGGTGCGCCCAAGGCCGGCGAAGTCCTGGTGGTCTCGGCGGCGGCCGGGGCCGTCGGCTCCGCCGTGGTCCAGATTGGCAAGGCGCTCGGTCTTCGGGTCATCGGCATCGCCGGCGGCGCCGACAAGTGCAAGTTCGTCAAGGAAACCCTCGGCGCCGACGAGACGATCGACTACAAGCATGAGAACGTCGCCGTCCAGCTGAAGGAAATTTGCCCCGACGGCATCGATATCTACTTTGACAATGTCGGTGGCGAAATCCTCGATGCCGTGCTCAAGCGTTTGAAGCTGAAGGCGCGCATCGTGCTTTGCGGTGGCATTTCGCAGTACAACGCCACCGGCGAAACACGCGGTCCCGCCAATTACCTGTCGCTGATCTCGGCTCGAGGGCGCATGGAGGGCTTCGTCATCATCGATTACCTGCACCGTGCCGAAGAAGCGATCGCTGCGATGACGCCGTGGGTGAAGACCGGCAAGCTGGGCAGCAAGCTCGACATCGTCGAGGGCCTGGAGAAGTTCCCGGAAGCACTTCGCCGCCTCTACACCGGCGCCAACTTCGGCAAACAATTGCTCCAGGTCTAAAGCCGCCGCACCTGTAGGAGCGGCTTCAGCCGCGAAAGGTCTTTCAAGAGCAATCGCGGCTGAAGCCGCTCCTACAATGAATTGTTGATATGGAATTTGATGTACTGATCATCGGTGGCGGGGCCGCCGGGCTGATGTGTGCGCTGACCGCCGGGCAGCGCGGGCGGCGCGTGCTGGTGATCGAAAAGGCCAACCGCTGCGGGAAAAAGATCCTGATGTCTGGCGGCGGGCGCTGCAATTTCACCAACACCGGTACGACACCGGCCAACTTCCTGTCGGGCAATCCGCATTTTTG
>JBAZBG010000234.1:0-4791 GCA_041671585.1 Arenimonas sp.
GCATCGCGCAGGCGCTGGTATTCCTTGTCGGTAAGCGTCTGCGCCGGCGCGACGGTGATCGAGTCGCCGGTGTGCACGCCCATCGGATCGAGGTTCTCGATCGAGCAGACGATGATGCAGTTGTCGGCGGTGTCGCGCACCACCTCCATTTCGAATTCCTTCCAGCCGAGCACCGACTCCTCGATCAGCACCTCGCTGGTCGGCGAAAGCTCAAGCCCGCGCGTGGTGATTTCGATCAGTTCCTCGCGGTTGTAGGCAATGCCGCCGCCGGAGCCGCCGAGCGTGAAACTGGGACGGATGATGGTCGGATAACCGACGCGCGTCTGGATTTCCAGCGCTTGTTCCAGCGACCGCGCGATCTCGGCCTTCGGGCAGTCGAGCCCGATGTCCTTCATCGCATTGCGGAACAGCTCGCGGTCTTCAGCCATCCGGATCGCTTCGCGCGAAGCGCCGATGAGTTCGACGCCGTACTTGTCCAGCGTGCCGGCATCGGCGAGATCCAGCGCGCAGTTCAACGCGGTCTGCCCACCCATCGTCGGCAACAGCGCATCGGGCCGTTCCTTGGCGATGATGCGCTCGACGGTCGCAGGATTGATCGGTTCGATATAGACCGCGTCGGCCATGTCCGGGTCGGTCATGATCGTCGCCGGATTGGAGTTGACCAGGATCACCCGGTAGCCCTCCTCGCGCAGCGCTTTGCAGGCCTGGGCGCCGGAATAATCGAATTCGCAGGCCTGGCCGATGACGATCGGGCCGGCGCCGATGATCAGGATGCTCTTGATGTCGGTACGTCTTGGCATCTCAGCGTGACTCCATCATCTGGATGAAGCGGTCGAATAATCCGGAAACATCGTGTGGACCGGGACTGGCTTCAGGATGACCCTGGAAGCTGAAAGCGGGCGCATCGGTCAGGGCAATGCCCTGGTTGCTGCCATCGAACAGCGAGCGGTGCGTCACCCGCACGTTCGCCGGAAGCGTTGATTCGTCGACGGTAAAACCATGGTTCTGGCTGCTGATCATCACCCGGCCACTGTCCAGGTCGATCACCGGGTGGTTGCCGCCGTGATGGCCGAACTTCATCTTCGAGGTCGTGGCGCCGGTCGCCAGGGCGAGCAGCTGATGGCCCAGACAAATTCCGAACATGGGAATCCTGGCGCTGATGAATTCGCGGATCGCCGTGATCGCGTAGTCGCAGGGCGCGGGATCGCCCGGACCGTTGGAGAGAAAGACGCCATCGGGTTTGAGCGCGCGCACGTCGGCGGCGCTCGTCTGCGCCGGCACGACCGTCACCTTGCAGCCACGATCGGCCAGCATGCGCAGGATGTTGTACTTCACGCCGTAGTCGTAGGCCACGACGTGGAAACGCGCATCCGTTTCGCTGAAGCGATTGCGATCCAGGTCCAGTTGGCCCTCGGTCCAGACATAGGGCTTGCGCGTGCAGACTTCCTTGGCCAGGTCCATGCCCTTGAGTCCGGGAAATTTCCTGGCCTCTTCGATCGCCTTGTCGACGTCGATCTTGCCGGCCATGACGACGCCGTTTTGCGCGCCCCTGTCGCGCAACAGGCGCGTCAGCTTGCGGGTATCGATGTCGGAAATGGCGACCACGCCGCGCGCCTTCAACCACTCGGGCAATGCGATCTGGCTACGCCAGCTGCTCGGGCGGCGCGGCACGTCACGCACGATCAGGCCCGCGGCGAAGACCCGGTTCGACTCGTCATCCTGGCTGGTGCAGCCCGTGTTGCCGATATGCGGCGATGTCAGCGTGACCAGCTGACGCGCGTACGAGGGATCGGTGAGAATTTCCTGATAGCCGGTGATGGCGGTATTGAACACCACCTCGCCCACGGACATGCCGGGTGCGCCTACGGAAAAACCCTCGAATACGCTGCCGTCTTCGAGTGCGAGTATGGCGGTTTGCTTCACGTTTCTCGCCTTGTGTGGGTGAACCACCTCGGACCGCCGGGCTGTGGCAGACCGCGAACTGGGCGAGGGCCGAGTTCGAGATTGAAAAGGGGGTTCAGGCGAGCGGGAATTTTAGCCGGATGGGGCGCAAAAAGAAACGCCCGGCCGAAGCCGGGCGTTTACCTTTGAAGCGATCGCGATTACGAGCCGAGGTTGGGACGGTAAACCGAGACCTGATCCTGCGCGCGGATGCGCTGGTCGGTGCTGAAGGTGTTCATGCAGGAATCGTAGGTGTAATCCATGAAGTTGGTGATCGGATCCAGGCCCGCGTTGTCCGGGCAGGAGTCGCGACCAACCGGGCATTCGTAGGCCGGGCTGGCCTCAGCCGGCGTATCGACCACGAAGTCACCGCCACCGGAACCATCGACACAACCACCCTGGAAGGTATGGTACAGGCCCAGGTAGTGGCCCGTTTCATGGGTCATGGTGTCGCCGCCATTGTAGTTGGTGGCCGACCCGCCCGGGAACGAAGCATTCAGCACCACGACGCCGTGCATGAAGCTGCTTTCCTTGTAGTAGCTCGGGAACGTCGCATACCCAAGCAAGCCGCTGCCGAGACCGCAAGAATAGACATTGAACGTGTGCGCCGGATCGACGGCGAGCGAGCGCTTCATGCTGCGCTCGATGCTGGACTTGGCGCAGCCGTTGTACCAAGTGGTGTTCTTGGTGCGGCGGGTGCCGGCATGGCTGAACTGGAAGCCGGAACCGGCGTAGGCTGCGTTGAGCACGGCCAGCTGGTCGGCGATCTGCGTGTCGCTAACGTTACCGACGCCGGAATTGGTGGTGATGACGTTGAAGTAGGTTGGAATGACCTTGTCAACGACGACCACGTTCGCGAGCAGGGGTGCCTTATTGCTGCTGCGGAATTCACGGATTTTCTGTTCCACGGCGGCGAGATGCGCGGCGTCTGGATTGCTCACACCGCAGCGCAAGACCTTGTGCGTCTGACCGGTAAGCGAATCGACGAAGCTGACCTGCGGGCTATCGTAGGTGCGAGCAGCATCGTCCTGCGCTGCATAAGCCTGGGTTGCCATGCCCAGGGCAGTGGCGGCGACAAGAAGCTTGAGACAATTCATGTGTGATCCCCGTGTGCAAGAAAATGCCGTCAAAGGCGACGGACTTTCGAACTGTGACCAATATCCTGCCGAACATCATTCTGCACTGCACCAATTCCGTATAATCAATAACTTAGGTGAAACTTGGTTCGTGCATTAAGTAATCAAGCGAAATCGGCGGGTGCGCAACCTGAATTCGCTGCGCTTGCTTTCGGGCGCGGTTTCGCTCACCCGGGAAGGATCAGGCCGGCCAATGGCCACTGCCCGGCGGGCCGATCGTTCAAGCGTGCCGCCGCCTCCAACGCTCCGCGGGCGAAAATATCGCGATCGCCCGCCCGGTGCGACAACTCGATGACCTCTCCCGGTCCGGAAAAACGCACCAGGTGTTCGCCGATCACCTCGCCCTCGCGCCGGGAATGGATGACCGGCGCCGAGCCCCCCCGCTGTTGCGCGGCCTGCGCGAGGGTCAGCGCCGTACCTGAGGGCGCGTCCTTCTTGTGCAGGTGATGGGTCTCGGTGATATCGACTGGCCATAGCGGCAGAGCGGCCGACGCACGGCGTACCAGTTCTTCGAGCACGACCACGCCAAGACTGAAGTTGGAGGCCCACAACACCGGGATCTTCTTGCCGGCGTCGGACAGCTTCGAGCGCTGGTGATCGCCCAGCCCGGTCGTGCCGCTGACCAGGCCGGCTCCTCGCGCCAGACATTCGGCCAACAGCGTGTCGAAGCCTTCCGGCAAACTGAAGTCGATGGCAATATCGAACGGCGGACATTGGGGCAGTTGTCCGGCGGCAAACACGGGCACCGAAATATCCGCGCTCGCTTCACCCGAACGCGACGCCGCAGCGACAACGTCGAAGCGTGCGTCTTCGGAGGCAAGCCGGAGCAAGGCTCTGCCCATGCGCCCGCTGGCGCCATGGACCAGGATTCGAATTGGGGATTTCATGCGTGGACGCTAACCACCGGCAAGGCGCGGCGCAAGGGGGAACGAATCGACCGGTGTGATGCTAGGCTAAATATCTGGATCTTAGGGGAGAGTCCACATGCTGTGTCGTTCTGTCTTGTTTTTGCTGATCACTGCGGCATGGAGTCACTCGGCGAGCGCGCAAACCGCCAGCCAGGCGCTGGACGCATCCTGGGTGGCTGCCTGCGCCGAAGCGACGCCCGGCACCGCGTTCCATGATCGCTGCCAGGAGATCCTCAACGCCGGCCCCGGTTCGGCTACGCGACGCTCCGCCGCTGCCCTGGGCAACAATCTCGAAATCTTCGCCGCCCAGGGACGCCTGATGATGGCCATGGCCAGGGCGCGGGGACGCGCCGCCGCCCGTGCGGCGAGCAAGGATGACAACGGCGGCAACAATTTCATGTCGAACTTCAACCTCGCCGACGCCGCTGAAGCAGGCGACTCCGGCGTGTTCGCCGAAGGCGACCGCTGGGCACTGCTGGGCAGCGTCTCGTTTGCCGATGTCGACCATGCCGACACTGGCTTCGAGCGTGGCTACGAAGACTCCGGACGCACCTACCTGCTGGGCCTGGACTATCGCTGGAACAACCATTGGACCGGCCTGCTGGCGATCCAGCGTGAAACCCGCAATGTCGATTTCGAGCTCGTCAGCGGCGGCATGGAGTCCGACACCGACTCGCTCAATGCGGCGCTCACCTACACCGGCGACCGCAGCTTCTGGGCCAGCCTGGGGCTCAATGCCGGCCGGCTCGACTCCACGCTGCAGCGCCAAATCAACTACACGCTGACGCTCGATGCCGGCCAGCCGA
>JBAZBG010000235.1:0-4767 GCA_041671585.1 Arenimonas sp.
GGCGTCGGGAAGCTCACGCATCGCGGAAAGAGCTAGTTCCAGGTGTCCGGCGGAAAGACGATCGTTTCCTGGCCGGTGTTGGCTCCGGCCTTGGAATCGGGCGCATCGCTGCTGGCGCAGCTTTCCCGCTGGATGCGGCCCATGCCGGCGGCCAGTTCGAGGGCCCCTTTCTCTGCGTCCTGCTCCTTGTTGCCAGTGTCCTTGTCAACGGAAACATGAATCGTCCCGCAGGTTCCGAAGTTATGGACTTCGATCGCCGGCACCAGGGCTTGCACGGCCCGGTCGATCGCCGCGTTGAATACGTCCTCGCCCATTTCGTCGGCCGGTACTGTGGCGCGAACCTTGAACAGGAACAGGTTGCGGTAGAACACGTAGGCCAGGGAGCGTCGGGCCTTGTCGTGCGACACGAACGAGATAGCGAGCCTGCGGCCGGTCGTGGTGGTCGGCGGCATCAAGGCCCGCACCACCTCCGGCAGCTCATCGCCGTCGGTTTGCGCGTCACTCGCGGGAACGTCGACCGGTGCCGTGGAATCCGGCGAGATCGAGACCGGGTTTCGCCCGTCGACAACGGTGAACCTTGGCGCGCGCACGGGGAAATCCACCGAGCTGCCAAACTTCACGGCGGCATAGGTCTGTTGTTGCTCGTAATAGTGAATCCCAGCCTCCACATCGGCCATTGCGTCCAGCACGGCCTTGGCTTCTTCGGACCGGCCCAAAGGATAGACATACAGGGAAAATACCAAGCCGGGCGCCGCGCCGGAGATTCGATAGTTCAGGCTGAGTCCTTCGGCCCACTTCGCCGGATCGTATCTGGGCTCGATCAGACTGTGGTCGCCAAGCGTCTGCGGATAGTAGATGACGCTCTTGTCGATGAATTGAACAGCCGAGTTCGATTCAGCCTTGCTCTTGGCGAGGACGGGACTGGAGACGAGAAGCAGGATCAGCAAACCGACGGTACGCATAGGTGGTCCCGGGATCGAGAGGCACGAGCCAACGCGCCGTTCGTTGGATACTCGCATACGCTCAGCCCGGATGGCGTTTCGCGACGCCGGGCGCCGCGATGGGGCGCTTCATCCGCCATTGGGTCTCGACCCGTCAGGCAATGCTAGTGTCGAGCCCATGCACAAGGCCTTCGAAACGCGCGAGCCCGAAGAAGCGGCGTTGATCGCGGAGATGACCGCGATCCTGCGCCGCAAGATGGCGCGCGATTACGCCCGCGGCGACACCCGGCGCGACGCGCATCCCAAGACCGTGGGCCTGGTGCGCGGCAAGTTCCGTATCGAACCCGACCTGCCGGATGCGCTCCGCGTCGGCGTGTTCGCCAAATCGCGCAGTTTCGACTGCTGGGTTCGATTCTCGAATTCCAGTGGCACGATCCAGTCGGATGCGATCCCGGACGCGCGCGGCGTGGCGATCAAGCTATTGCTGCCGCGTGCCAAGGGCGAGAAACCCGCGGCCAGCCAGGACTTCGTGCTGTTGAGCTCGCCGGTCATGCCGCTCGGCACGGTCGCGCTGTTTCGCGACGCGGTGTTCTACTCCGTGGAGCTCTCGCCCTTGTTGCTCGCGGCTAAATTGGCGCTCACCGGCAGTGCCGGCGTGCTGCTCGACCTGCTGGCCTTGCGCATCACGCCCAGCTCGCCGCTCGACATCCGCTACTGGAGCACGACGCCGTATCTGTTCGGCCGCGACCACGCCGTGAAATATTCGCTGTCGCCGACGTCGAAGCGGCGCAGCAGGAAACCGGCCGCGCCGGGCGACTCCTACCTCACCGACGCGATGCAGGCGCACCTTGACCGGCAGCCGGCCACGTTCGATTTCAGCGTGCAACTGCGCAAGGACGGCATGCCGATCGAAGATGCCGCCGAACGTTGGGACGAACGCAAGTCACGGTTCCTGAAGGTGGCCACGCTGGAAATTCCCCGACAGCCGTTCCGCACCGGCAAACGCGAGGCCCTGGCCGAAACCTTGTCGTTCTCGCCCGGCCATGCTTTGCCCGAGCATGCGCCGCTGGGTGGCCTGAATCGCGCGCGCATCAAGATTTACCGGGCCTTGTCCAGATTTCGCCACCAGCGCGACGCGCGCGCCGATCTCGCCTGACCGCCGCCGGGCCGCTGACTACATCGCAGGCGCGTGCCACACTAGCCGCACCTTGACGGTCCGGAATCATGGCGATGAGCGAAGCACTCTGGTACTACCTGGATGCCAATCGGCAAAGCATCGGACCGGTGCCGGCGGATGCGGTCAAGTCCGCCCTGCGCGAAGGCGCAATCAACCACGCCACGCTGGTCTGGCGCGAGGGCCTGCCCGAGTGGGTGCCGCTGGCGACCCGGCTGGCAGAACTCGGCGGCGGCAACGCGTCCCCGACGGAACCGGCCACCAATGCGCCGCCGATACCAGCGCCGGCGGACAGCTCGGTGTACCGGCCGCCGACGGCCGAACTGATCGACTACTCGGGCGCCGATGGTGACGTGGTGTACGCCGGCTTCGTACGCCGATTTGCCGCCTTGTTCCTGGATAGTCTGATCCTTTCGATTCCGCTGATGACGGTGGCCTTCGTCATCGCGATTCCGTTCGGCATCGCCAAGTCCGACAGCGCCGCCACCGGCGCCGTCTGGCAGGGTGCGTACTACCTGCTGTGGATCGTGGCGGCGCCCCTGTATTACGCCGGCATGGAAAGCTCGCGCTTCCAGGCCACGCTCGGCAAACAGGCGCTCGGCATCAAGGTCA
The DNA here is from genome assembly GCA_041671585.1 of Arenimonas sp. Classification (GTDB taxonomy): domain Bacteria; phylum Pseudomonadota; class Gammaproteobacteria; order Xanthomonadales; family Xanthomonadaceae; genus Arenimonas. Next base: position 2,728 of record JBAZBG010000235.1, read on the forward strand.
CCGACGACAACGGCGTGCGCCTGAGCTTCGGGCACGCGCTGGGCCGCTGGTTCGCCGCGGCCTTGTCGTACCTGACCCTGTACATCGGCTTCCTGATGGCGGCGTTCACCGAACGCAAGCGCGCGTTGCACGACATCGTCGCCGGCACGCTGGTCGTCGACCGCTGGGCGTACACCGACCATCCGGAACGGCAGAAGCGCGGGCTCTCCGGTTGTCTGGTGGCGTTCCTGGTCGCGATGTTGTTGATACCGGTCCTGGCCATCATCCTGGCGGCGATCGCCATTCCCCAGTACCAGGACTACTTGCGGCGCGCCCAGTCCGCGGGAGCATCGTCCGGCTCGGCGCATGAATCGAACATCGCGCCGACCGCCGTCGCACGCAGGCACTAAGCCCCACCAACGCGCGCCTTGCGCATGCGGGCTGCCTCGCCAATATCGCCTGCGCGGCTGCTGGCACTGACCGCGTTGGCCATGCTGGCGTTCGCCGGCAATTCATTGCTGTGTCGCGCCGCGCTCAGTCACACCGGCATCGATGCGGCCAGTTTCACCAGCCTCCGTCTGAGTTCCGGTGCGCTGATGCTCTGGTTGCTGGCGCGCGCGCGCCGCGGCGCGCAGACGGGCGCCGGCAACTGGCCGTCGGCATTGGCCTTGTTCGTGTACGCCGCGGGCTTCTCGTTTGCCTACGTCAACCTGCCGACTGCGACCGGTGCGTTGCTGTTGTTTGGCGCTGTGCAGGCGACGATGATCGGCCGTGGCCTCTGGCTCGGAGATCGCCTGCGCCGAGCGCAGCTGCTCGGTCTCGCGCTCGCCCTGGCGGGCCTGGTCGTGCTCTTGCTGCCGGGTCTGTCGGCGCCGTCCTGGCAGGGGTCGCTGCTGATGTTGAGTGCGGGCGTGGCCTGGGGTGTGTATTCGCTGCGTGGGCAGGGCGCCGGCGATTCGCTGCGCGTCACGGCGGGCAATTTCTTGCGCGCCGTGCCGCTGACCCTGGGTTTCAGTCTGTTGCTGCTCGAGCGCGTCTCCCTGGACCCGGCCGGCGTGGGTTATGCGTTGGCCTCCGGTGCGCTGGCCTCCGCTCTGGGCTACGTGCTCTGGTACACGGCGTTACCGGCATTGAAAGCCGCCAGCGCCGCCACCGTGCAACTCGCCGTGCCGGTGCTCGCGGCGCTGGGCGGCATTGTGCTGCTCGGCGAACCATTGACTCTGCGTTTCACCATCGCCGCCGTCGCCGTGCTCGGCGGTATCGCGTTGGTGATTGCCGTGCGGACTTCGGACCAGCGCAGGTAGTGGTGCGCCCTCCGCCCCGAGCGGACGCTGCGACCCGCCGCTAATCCGGCTCGTGCGCCGGCGTGGCGGCGAGTTGCACGCGATTGCCGCCAAGTTTCTTGGCCACATACATGGCTTCGTCGGCGTGTTGCAGCAGTTGCCGGGTCTCCTCGCCGTGTTGCGGGTACAGTGCTATGCCGATGCTTGGCAAGATGCGTACGCTGCTGTCGGCCAGCAGCAGCGGCTGATTGAGCGCATGGCGGATCTTGCCGGCGACCATGCAGGCATGCTCCGGCAGGCGAATCCCCTCCAGCAACACCACGAACTCGTCGCCGCCGATGCGCGCCACCGTGTCCGACTCGCGCACGCTGCGTATCAGGCGACTGGCGACTGCCTGCAGCAGCAAATCGCCGGCGGCATGGCCGAGGGTGTCGTTGACCTGCTTGAAGTTGTCCAGGTCCAGGTAGAGCAGTCCGAGTTGCTCGCCATCGCGCCGGGCCCGGGTGATGGCGGTGCCGAGACGATCCTTCAGCAGCTCGCGGTTCGGCAAATCGGTGAGCGCGTCGTACTGCGCGTTGTGTTGCAACAGCGCGTGCAACTGCTTGCGCTCGATGGCGGCGGCCACCTGGGCGGACACGAACTGCAGCAGTTCCTGGTCCTGCTCGCTGTAGCGGGTAGCCCGCGAATAACTGTGTACCACCAGCACGCCGATGGTGCCTTCGCTGGAGCCCAGTGGCACGCCCAGCCAGTACAGCGGATCCTTGCCGGCGGTGCTGGT
>JBAZBG010000236.1:0-4753 GCA_041671585.1 Arenimonas sp.
GGGCCGCGGACGGCCGCCTGCTGCGCTGTCATCCGCATGATCCGTCGTGGCACAACTGGCCGGCGCTGGAATACGCGATCATCGACAACATCGTTCCCGACTTCCCGTTGATCAACAAGTCTTTCAACTTGTCCTACAGCGGCCACGACCTCTAGGAGGAAGCGCCATGTGGCAAATGCTTCGACAGATTTTCCGCGTCGGCCTGGTCAGCCAGCCGCCGCCGCCGGGCGATCCGGCGATGATCGACGGCGCGTTGCACGCCGACATCCAGCGGGTATTCGGTCGCGCGCTGTGCCTGCGTCATGTCGACGCCGGTTCGTGCAATGGTTGCGAGCTGGAGATCCACGCGCTCGGCAATCCGTACTACAACCTGGAAGGCCTGGGCATCAAGTTCGTGGCCAGTCCGCGCCACGCCGACGCGCTGTTGGTGACCGGACCGGTGACGCGCAACATGCGGGAAGCGTTGCAGCGCACCTACGCGGCCATGCCGGATCCGAAGTTCGTGATCGCGGTGGGTGATTGTGCCGGTTGCGGCGGCGTGTTCGGCGAGAGCTACGCCAGTCTTGGGCGCGTTGCGAACGTGATTCCGGTGGATGTCACGGTGCCGGGATGTCCGCCGTCGCCGACGGCGTTGCTGCGCGGGATATTGGCGGCGGTGCGGGTGGGGAGTGGGGAGGAGCGGGTGGGGGTTGAGGGGGGAGTGCCGCGAGGAGATCGCGGCTGAAGCCGCGAAGCACATGGATGTGCGAGTGCCGCGTGAGGCAGGATGCCGAAGCGGCCTCACACACAATCAGCTGGGGTCGTCGAGGCCGAAGTGGTCGGGGTCGGGCAGGGCGGTGTCCTCTTCTTCGGTGTGGGTGGTGGTGACTGGGCCGGCCACTGGCATGCGCCGGCCTTTGGGTTGCGGTAGCAGGGCGACGGCGGCATCGGCGGCGATAATCAGTTCGCTGCGGCGCGCCTCGGGAATTTCCTGCCAGTGACAATCCATGATCGCGCCTTCGAGCGCATACAACAGATTCAGGCTCGGTTTGAAGCCGGCGCGCTTTACGCGCACGAATGCCGACAGGGCGCCGACCGCCTTCAGGTCATCGAGCGTGCGCACGCCAGTCTGACGCAGCCAGGCCATGCTCTTGGGACCGATGTTGCGCAGTTTCTCGCTCACCGCAGCGATTCCATGAAAATGCCGGCGATCGTTTCCAGGCCCTGCTGGTCGTCGTGATCGAAGCGCGCGAGGATCGGGCTGTCGAGGTCGAACACGCCGACCAGGGTGTCGCCGGAAAACAAGGGCACCACCAGCTCGGAACGTGATGCCGAATCGCAGGGGATATGGCCGGGAAAGGCGTCGACATCGGCGATGCGCTGCGTCTGCCGGGTCGCTGCCGCAGTGCCGCACACGCCCTTGCCCAGCGCGATGCGCACGCACGCCGGATGTCCCTGGAAGGGGCCGACCACCAGTTCCTTGCCGTCGTAGAAATAGAAGCCGACCCAATTCAGATCCGGCAAGGCATGAAACACCAGGGCGGAAAGATTGGCTGCGTTGGCGACGCGATCGCGCTCGCCGGCGAGCAGGCCGCGCGCCTGTTCGGCGAGTTCGGCGTACTGCTCGATCTTCGAACCTTCAAGGGTGGCCGTCTGGAACATGGCGCCTCCATGGGGGGAGTGCCAGTGTAGCAGCGGGCGACGCTGCTAGACTTTCGCCCATGAGAACCCGGTCACGCTTGTTGCGCACGCCCGCTGGCGTTTGTCTGGAGCGATGGGCATGAGCATTGGCTACTACGTCACCGGTACCGACACTGCGGTCGGCAAGACGCAGGTCAGCGTGGCCTTGTTGCATGCGCTGCGCGCCGATGGCCGGACCGCAGTCGGCATGAAGCCGGTCGCCAGCGGCTGCGTGGCCACCGGACAAGGTTGGCGCAACGCGGATGCGTTGGCCCTGCAGGCGGCAAGCCAACCATCGCCGGCATACGACCTGGTCAATCCCTTCGCGCTGCCGGCAGCGACCGCGCCGCAAATCGCGGCTGCCGCCGCCGGCATGCAAGTAGCGTTGCCGCCGATCCTCGCCGCCTACACGGCCTTGCAGGAGACCGCTGACGTGGTGGTGGTGGAAGGCGTCGGTGGCTGGTTGGCGCCATTGGCCGATGAGCTTGAACAAGCCCGGCTTGCCGCGGCGTTGCGGACGCCGGTGATTCTGGTGGTCGGCCTGAAACTCGGATGCCTGAATCACGCGCGGCTGACCGAACGCGCCATTCGCGCCGATGGCTTGCACCTGGCCGGATGGATTGGCAACGCCGTGGAGCCCGACATGGAGTATTCCGAAGAATATTCGGCGCTGCTGCGGCGAACGCTGCAAGCGCCGTGCCTGGGCTTCCTGCCGCATGACGCCCATCGGGACGCGGCCAGCTTCGCCGTGTATTTGCGTTTGCACGAACTGGGCTGACAGGACTTTCGACAGGGTCGGCCGCAGCTTCGCGAAGCTATACTGACCAGTGTGGTAATGAAGTCCCCTCCGCCCCCGCGTGCCCGAGGCTTACCGTATGCGTCGTTTCGTCCCCTTGTTCGTGGCAGCCGGAGTGTTGCTCCTGGCGTTCCTCGGCTACCGTTTTTTCTTCGCGGCCGAACCTGACGCGAAGGCGGCCGGTGGCCCGCCGGGCGGCGGCATGCCGCCCACGATGGTCGAAACCGCGCGCGTGCAATTGCGCGACCGGCCCAACCAGTTCGAGACCATCGGCAGCCTGCGCGCCGACGAATCCATTTCGGTGCGGCCGGAAATTGCCGGCCGGATCGAGAAGATCCATTTCAGCGAGGGTGAGAAAGTGGCCGAGGGCGGTCTGCTGTTCACGCTCGATGACGCGCTGACCCGCGCCGATCTGAACGAGGCCAACGCCAACCTGCAGAACACCAATCGGGCTTATCTGCGGGCAAAGGAATTGGCCGGCAAGCAACTCATCGCCCGCGCCGACCTCGACACCACGCAGGCGGAACTGGCGGTCAATCAGGCGCGCGCCGCGTCGGCGCGCACGCGTCTGGAGAAGACGCAGATTCGCGCCCCCTTCGGTGGCGTCACCGGCTTGCGGGAAGTCAGCGTCGGCGATTATGTCGAGGCCGGGCAGAAACTGGTCGACCTGGTGCGGCTGGACCCGATCGAACTGGATCTGCGCGCGCCCGAAGTGGTGCTCTCCAGTCTGGCAGTCGGGCAGAACGTCGATTTTGGCGTCGCCTCGTTTCCCGATCAGGTATTTTCCGCGACCGTGATGGCGATCGCACCGACCGTCGAGGCCGGCGGGCGCAGCGTCAGCTTGCGCGCGCGCCTGGACAACCCGGATCAGAAATTGCGCCCGGGCATGTCGGCGCGCGTGCGCATCGACCTGACCAACCACGGGCGCGCGCTGATGGTTCCGGAACAGGCCATCTGGCCGAGCGGCGAGCAGAAGATGGTGTACCTGGTGGTCGATGGCACCGCGAAACTGGTGCCGGTCACCCTCGGTGGACGTCAGCCTGGCCTGGTCGAGGTGACCAGCGGCCTGAAGGCCGGCGATGAAATCGTGGTGGCCGGGCAACTGAAATTGTTCGACGGAGCCAAGGTCGTCGCCAAACCGCCCGCCGCTGCACCACCAGCCACGGCCGCGCCGAAGGCGCCCGGGTCGTCGAGCCCGCCGGCCGCTGACTGATCGGGCCTGAGAACGGAAGAAAACCCATGGTCCTTTCCACGCTTTCCATTCGTCGCCCGGTACTGGCGATCGTGATGAACCTGCTGATCCTGCTGGTCGGAGCCATCTGCTACGACCGGCTGGCGGTGCGCCTGATTCCGAACGTCGACGTGCCGGTGGTGACCGTCGCCACCGGTTACCCGGGCGCCAACGCGCAGGTGATCGAGTCGCAGATCACCAAGCCGATCGAAGACGCACTGTCGGGCATCGAGGGCATCGACTTCATCCAGTCGGTCAGTCGCGCCGAGTCGAGCCAGGTCACGGTGCGCTTCCGGCTGGATCGCGATGCCGATGCCGCGGCCTCCGATGTCCGCGATCGTGTCGCCCAGGCGCGCGGCGCCTTGCCGGAAGAAGCCAACGAGCCCATCGTCCAGAAGCAGGAAGCCGATGCGCAACCGATCATCTACCTGGCGTTTTCTTCCGACCGGCATTCGCTGATCGAGATCGCCGACTTCGCCACGCGCGTGGTCAAGGACCGTGTGCAAAACCTGCCCGGCGTCGCCCAGGCCCAGGTGTATGGCAATCGGTATGCCATGCGCGTCTGGCTGGACCCGGAACAGCTGGCCGCCGTAGCGCTGACGCCCGCGGACGTCGAAGCGGCATTGCGTGCGCAGAACATCGAAATCCCCGCCGGGCGTGTCGAGAGCCACGAACGCGAATTCACCGTGCTTTCGGAAACCGACCTGCGCACGCCGGAGCAGTTCGCACAGATCATCCTGTCGCGCGCCGACGGTTACCTGGTACGTCTGGGCGACGTCGCCAAGGTCGAACTGGGCGCCGACTCCTCGCGTTTCCGCGCACGTTTCAATGGCAACAATGCGATCCCGCTCGGCATCGTCAAGCAGGCGGTGGCCAATCCGCTGGAAATTTCCGCCGCGCTGAAGAAGCTGCTGCCGGAGATCACGCGCACGCTGCCGGATGGCATGAAGGTGGAGATTGCCTACGATTCGACCATCTTCATCGAGCGCTCCATCCACGAGGTATACGTCACCGTGGCGATCGCGGTAGTGCTGGTGGTCCTGGTGATCTTCCTGTTCCTGCGCAAC
>JBAZBG010000237.1:0-4748 GCA_041671585.1 Arenimonas sp.
GATTTTCCTGTCAGTCATCTTAGTCTCCCTGTCCAAGCCGATTGTCGAATATGCTTCGATGATGAGCTTAATTCAACGGCTCCGCAGCCTGTGGTGGCCGCCGTCGCTGTCGCGTCCCGAGCGCGAGAGGGCGGCGCGCCTGGGCGTGTATTCCATCGAGGCAGAAGGCCTGGACTGGCATGAGCGCGGCCGGTTCAGCCTGACTGTCGGGGTCTATCTCAATGCCGCCGAAGCGACCTCCAACCTGCAGCATCCGCCGACCCGGCCAACCTGGGAAGACGTCCAGTACAAGCGCCGGGGTCCGCAAGCGCTGCTCAGTCTGCTCGAATGCCGCGCTCTTGGCGTGACCGAGGCAAAGACGTTGCTGGCCAGGGCCGCCAGCGGGGAAGCGCACGAAGTCCTTCCCGAGCCGCTGACGGCGCAGGAGTGGCGGCGGGCCGCCAACGTGCAGATTTACCTGATCTGGTACGAGGGCAAGTTGCACTACGGCGTCGAGCGCGACAGCTTCGCGACCTCGGTGTGCCTGAGCCGCGAGGAGGCCGAGACGGAATACCAGAACCAGGGCCGGCAAGCGGAGTCAGCGGGCGGCGACGGCTACGAAATCGTCGGTCCGAGTCCGCTGGCCAGCCAACCGGCGGAAGTCGTGCGCGAGGTACTGCGCCGGCTGCGGGCGGGCGAGCCGGGCCCAGTGCCGATTCCGTCCAGCGATTTGTGAACGCCGGCAGGCGGGAGCAGAATTCCAGGCGCCAGTGAAGCAGCCGAGGTTTGCCATGCGCCTGACCCACGCCTTTCTAGTCATCGTCGACATCAGCGGCTATACCGCGTTCATCACCAATCGCACGGTGAGCCTGCAACATGCCGAACAGATCATCACCGAGCTGATGGAGTCGGTGATCGACCGCGCCGACCATCCGCTCATCGTCAACAAGCTCGAGGGCGATGCCGCCCTGCTCTTTCGTGAGTGCCAGGTCGGGGACAGCGCCGCCGCGCACGATGTTTTCGCCCAGGTGAAGGGGTTTTTTCCGGCGTTCTACGAATGCCTTGGCAAACAGCGCCAGCAGCGCTCCGGCTGCAATTGCGACGCTTGTTCGAACATCGACAGTCTCGCGTTGAAGGCATTCGTGCATGTGGGCGAGATCTGCGTCAAACAAGTACGGCAGTTCGAGGAACTGGCGGGCGACGAAGTAATCCTGGTGCATCGGTTGCTCAAGAACCGCGTGCAGTCCCGTGAGTACGTATTGATGACCGAGGCCGCTCGCGGCGCCGCCGGATTGCCGGTCACGGAACTTGAAAGCCATCGCGAGGAAATCGACGGCATTGGCGACACGCTGCTGTGGCTGGTCGACCCGGCGGCGATACCGTTCGAGCTGCAACGTTCCAAGCACACGCCGGCGACCCCGGTCGTCGTCCAACGCGACGCCATCTTCCACCACCTTCCGGCAACCCCGGTCAGCGCGCCACCATCGCTGTTGCTGCGACTGCAACAATGGCTGGGCCGCGGCTGACCGCAGCCCGATGCAACGCACCACGCCACCCACCGGGAAGTTCCCGCTTTCATCGGCGCAACTCGCCCGCTGGTCGGAAAAGCGACGGGCGTCGGTGATTTATTCCTGTGATTCGGTATCGTGGGGCCGTGGCAATTCCGCCATGGACCCGACGACCTAGCGAGCACGCGGACATGGGCACTTATCTGTTCGAACGCAGCACCGCGGATGGCGCCGGTCGCGAGGCGGGCCAATCGTTACAGGACGACGTGATCAGGGCGTTGCGGGAAATCGACTGGGTGGAAAACTTCGTCCTTCACGCCAGTGGCAACGACGATGAAGTGGTTGGCGCCGACGTCATCTTCGACGAGCAATGGCCCGACATCCGCACCTCCAATCCCGACCAGGTGTCGGAGGTCTTCCACCGGCTCGGCCTGCGCACTATCGCCAACCAGGCCCTGTCCAGCCGGCAACTCTCGGCCGACGATCCGCTGAGCGCCGAACCGCTGGCCGATGGCGATGTTGCGGCGCTCGATCTGTTCGAGTTCGACGAATAGGCATCCAGCTCAACGCTATCCCGGGGCACAGGCCATGCCTGCCAGATTCGAAAACATACTGGCGACGATCGGAAACACGCCGGTCATCCGTCTCAACAAGTTGGCGCCGCCGGGCGTAAACGTCTTCGTCAAGGTCGAAGCCTTCAATCCCATGGGCTCGGTCAAGGACCGGCTCGCGCTGGGCATCATCGAGGATGCGGAACGCCGTGGTGCGCTGTCGCCCGGACAGACGGTGATCGAAGCGACCAGCGGCAACACCGGCATCGGCCTGGCCATGGTCTGCGCGGTCAAGGGTTATCCGCTGGTCGTGACCATGGCGGAAAATTTCAGCGTCGAACGGCGCAAGCTGATGCGCTACCTCGGCGCCAAGGTGGTGCTCACGCCGGCGGCGCAGCGGGGCACCGGGATGCTGGCCAAGGCGACCGAACTGGCCCAGGCGCATGGCTGGTTCCTGTGCCGGCAGTTCGACAACGAGGCCAATGCCGACATGCATTCGCGCACCACGGCGCCGGAGATCCTCGAGGCCTTTGCCGGCGAGCGGCTCGATTACTGGGTCACCGGCTACGGCACCGGCGGCACGCTGAAGGGCGTCGCCCGCGTACTGAAGGCGCAACGCCCGGAAACGCGCGTGGTCGTCTGCGAACCGGACAACTCGCCCATCCTGGGCAGCGGCATCGGCCAGCTAAGACATCCGGACGGCACGCCGCTGGAAAGTCATCCCACGTCCCGCCCGCACGTGATGCAGGGTTGGTCGCCCGACTTCATTCCCAAACTCACCGAAGACGCGGTGACGATGAAACTGATCGATCAGATCGTTCCGGTCAACGGCGCCGACGCGATGCGGCTGGCGCGCGAGCTGGCGCGGCAGGAGGGAATATTCGTCGGAATCTCCGCCGGAGCGACCTTGGCTGGCGCGCTGCAGTTGTGCCGGACAGCGGCGCCAGGCACGACGCTGTTGTGCATGCTGCCGGACACTGGCGAGCGCTACCTGAGTACGCCGATGTTCGATGGCATCAACGCCGACATGTCGGCCGAGGAACTGGAAATCTCGCGCTCGACGCCAGGCTGCCGCTTCGATGCGCCGCCGCCCGCGCCGCCGCAGGCTGGCGGCACACCGGCACCGCCGGCCCCTGTCGCCGGGCCAGCGGTTTCATCGGAGGTGCGTGACTTCGTCGCGCGCGTAATTTCCGACCCGGAGCAGCCACTGGTGATGTTCGCGCTCGAGTGGTGCGAGTTCTGCTGGTCGCTGCGCAAGCTGTTTGCCCAATGCGGAATGCCCTATCGTTCGGTCGACCTGGATTCGACCGCGTTCCAGCGCGACGATCGCGGCGGGCAGATTCGCGCGGTGCTGTTCGAGCGAACCGGCAGCAAGACGATTCCCCAGGTATTCGTCGGCGGCGAGTTTGTCGGCGGCTGCACCGAGACGCTCGATGCATTCCGGGAGGGCCGCCTGCAGGACCTGTTCCGGCGAAACGGCGTCGGCTTCGACGATAACGTACACGTCGATCCGTACACCTTGTTGCCGAGCTGGTTGCACCCGCGCTGAGCGGCTATTCCGGAGGCAGCACCGTGTAGCCCTTCGCCTGCAGTTTGGCCAGCAGGCCGTTCGGCTCCAGCAGTTTGCGCACCGGCAGCGTCCCGAAGCTGGTGTGATTGGCAGCCAGGGCGGTATCCACGGCCTGCAACCACTGCGCTTCGGAGCGCTTGTCGGCACCGTCCATGCCCAGCGAACGCATGGCTTCGTTCTTGGTGATGGCCTCGAAGCACGACGCCAGATTGTCGCCCTGGACCAGGCGAGTCAGCTCCGGCAGGTTGCCCACCGCCCAGGCGTTCGCCTGCTCTGCCGCGTGTGCGACGTCCTGCTCCAGGCGATCGAGCATGCTGCGAAAGCAGGCGACGTCGTCGAGCTCCGACTTGTAGAAACTCTTGGCCAATCGCTTCGGGTCCTTGATCTGCTGTTCGACCACGGTCCGCGTGCGCTTGATCTTGCGCTTGTCGGCGACCTTGTCGAGGCGCCTGCCGACGCCATTGTCGAACGCCAGTCCGGCGCGTTGCAGCGCTGCCTGGTACAGCTCGCCGGCGGCGAAGATCGGTCGCCATTCCTCGACGCTCTTGTCCTTGCCCAGGTAGATCTGCTTGAGCGCCGTCCAGCGCGTGTACAGATCGGCAGGCAGCACCTCACGCAGGGTCTTGCCGTCGGGATTCTTGCGCGCACGCAGCATGGTCGGCATGGCGAACGCCATCTTGAACATGCCGCCCATGCCCACGTTGATCGTCACTCCCGGGGCGCCGATGATCTCCTGGGTTCGCGCCAGCACCGCTTCGGTCTTCGGCGCGAACCATTGCATCCCCCTCGGCACCGGCGTGACCGTCCCCAGAATCCAGAAGACATGGTCGCCTTTGGACACCCTCCACAGGCCGGGACCCGGCTGGATCCCAGAAACCACGACGGTCTGCAACTGGTGCACGTCCGCGGCCGGCGGTGCCGGACTTGCGGCCAGGGCCGGCAAGCCGAATGAGAGGGAAGCAAGGACCAGCAGCAACGCACTGCGCATGCAAGACTCCGCGAGGAATAATTGTTGTGCGCAATCGACCAGCGGCGGACCCGGTAGTTCCCGGCTACTCGCCCGCCTTGCGCGGCGCCGGCTCGTTCAACAGCATCCAGTACGCACCCAATCGCGCGACCGCGCTGGCGAACGCGGCGAGT